>DAORHX010000159.1:0-8146 GCA_035438245.1 Rubrivivax sp. | reverse complement strand
CGGAGGGATTCGAACCCTCGATGCAGGTTTTGCCCGCATACTCCCTTAGCAGGGGAGCACCTTCGGCCACTCGGTCACAGCTCCGTTTCCAAGACGATTCTACCCGCGCAGGCGCGGGCTCAGGCTGCAGGGGCCTGTTCCAGGTCGAAAGCGCGATGCAACGCGCGCACCGCCAGCTCCATGTACTTCTCGTCGATGACGACGCTGGTCTTGATCTCGCTGGTCGTCACCATCTGGATGTTGATGCCCTCCTCGCTGAGCGTGCGGAACATCTTCGCCGCCACGCCGACATGGCTGCGCATGCCGATGCCGACGATCGACACCTTGCAGATCTTCGGGTCGCCGCTGACCTCGGTGCCGCCGGTGGCGGCGACGACCCCGCCCCTGAGCAGGTCCAGCGCGCGCGCATAGTCGTTGCGGTTGACGGTGAAGGAGAAGTCGGTACGCCCACCGTGCGACACGTTCTGCACGATGACGTCGACGTCGATGTTCGCATCGGCAATCGCGCCGAGGATCTGGTAGGCGATGCCGGGCCGGTCGGGCACGCCGACGACGGTGATCTTGGCCTCGTCGCGCGTGAACGCGATGCCCGACACGACGGCTTGTTCCATCTTTTCGTCTTCCTCGAAGGTGATCAGGGTGCCCGAGGCAGCTTCCTCGGCGATGTCGATGTCCCAGGGCGTGAAGCTGGACAGCACGCGCAGCGGCACGCGGTACTTGCCGGCGAACTCGACCGAGCGGATCTGCAGCACCTTGGAGCCCAGGCTGGCCATCTCCAGCATTTCCTCGAAGCTCACCGTGTGCAGCCGGCGCGCCTCGGGAACGATGCGCGGGTCGGTGGTGTAGACGCCGTCGACGTCGGTGTAGATCAGGCACTCGTCGGCCTGCATCGCCGCGGCCACCGCCACGGCCGAGGTGTCGGAGCCGCCGCGCCCGAGCGTCGTGATGTGGCCCTGCTCGTCGATGCCCTGGAAGCCGGTGATGATGACCACGCGCCCTGCCGCCAGGTCGGCGCGCACGCGCGCGTCGTCGATCGATTCGATGCGTGCCTTGGTGTAGGCCGAGTCGGTGCGCACGGGCACCTGCCAGCCGGCGTAGCTGACCGCCTCCAGACCTTCGGCCTGCAGCGCCAGGGCCAGCAGGCCCACCGACACCTGTTCGCCGGTGGCGGCGATCTGATCCATCTCGCGCTGGGTCTGCGCGGTCTGCTTCTCGGGTGCCAGTTCCCTGGCCAGCCCGAGCAGGCGGTTGGTCTCGCCGCTCATGGCCGAGGGCACGACCACCATCTGGTGGCCGGCGCGCGCCCATTTGGCGACGCGCTTGGCGACGTTGCGGATGCGCTCGGTCGAGCCCATCGAAGTGCCGCCGTATTTGTGAACGATGAGTGCCATGGCGAAGGCCAGCGTTGCTTCGGGTCGGGGTGCGCGTTGCGGCGCACGAAAACCGCGCATTTTAGCGGTCGGGCAGCCAGCGCAGACCGAGCATCGGCGCGCCACGCGGCGCGTGCGCGCGCGCATCGATGCCGAGCCCCGGCACGAACAGCAATTGCTGCGCGCCGTAGAGCAGCGGGCCATCGCGCTGCCAGGCGGGAACGCCGGCGGCCTGGAACTGCTTCTTCAGCGCGCGCGGCGGTGTCCCGCTGGCGCGCTGGAAACGCTCGCCACCGCAGCGCGTGCGCAGCTCGCAGCAACGCAGCCGCAGCGCTTCGACGCCGGCTGCATCGACCGCCGTCACCTCGAAGCTGCCGCACCAGGCGGGGACGGCGACGCGCCCTTCCCGGCTCAGGTCGATGACCAGCCGCGGCGGCGCAGCCCCTGCGGCCGCGCGCCGCGGCACGATCTGCAAATGGGCGGCGTGCAGCCGCAGTTCGCCTTCGGGCCAGGGCCAGGCGCTGGCCGACGGTGCCACCGGCAGCTCGCGCAGCAGCCGCTGTACCAGGCTTTCCGGCACGCCGGCGGGCGCCTGCGCCGACAGCCAGGCACGCAACAGGTTGGCCCGCCGCGGCGCCGACAGCTCCAGCCAGCCTGCCAGCTGCAAGCGGCCGTCGACGCTGCACAGCGCCGACGCGTCGATCTGCGCCAGTTCGCGCAGACAGGCCGCTGCCTCCTGCGATCGCCGCGCGCTGGCCGCCAGGCTGCTTTCGGCCTGTTCGAATGCGCCGGACAACGCAGGCCAGACCTCATGGCGCAGCCGGTTGCGCGACAAGGAATGGTCGGTATTGCTCGGATCGTCGATGTAGCGCAGCCGGTGGCGCTGCACATAGGCCTCGATCGCGCTGCGCGGCTGGTCGAGCCAGGGCCTGGACCAGACGATGCCGTCGCGTTCGGCCGCGCGCGGCATGGCCGCCAGCCCGGCCGCGCCGCCGCCGCGCAGCGCCTGCAGCAAGAAGGTCTCGGCCTGGTCGCGACGGTGGTGAGCCAGCAGCACGATGCCGAGGCCTTCGTCGCGAGCCATCGCGGCGAGCGCGGCATAGCGTTCCCGGCGCGCCCAGGCTTCGATGCTGTCGCCCCGCCCCGGCGCGCCGCGCAGGCGCTGCCAGCACACACGCACGGGAAGTCCGCCGGCCCTCCAGCGACGCGCCTGACCTTGCAGCTGGGCCACCCAGTTGCCGGCCTGCGGCTGGAGCCCGTGGTGCACATGCAGCGCCACCACCTCGAGCGCGCTGTCGCGCGCGGCGCGCGCCGTCGCATGCCACAGCGCGACCGAATCGCGGCCGCCGCTGACGGCCACGCCGATGCGCGGCCGCTGTGCGGGTTTCACGGCGCGTCGCGCCGCATGCGTCAGCGCTCCTTGGTGTCGCTGAAGCGGCCGTAGGCCTGCAGCCGCTCGTAGCGCCGCTGCAGCAGGGCCTGCGGCTTCAGGTCGAGCACCTGGCGCAGCGCATCGTTGAGCGCGCGCTTCAGGTTCACCGCCATCTGTCGCGTGTCCCGGTGCGCGCCACCCACCGGCTCGTTGACGATCTTGTCGATCACGCCCAGCGCCTTCAACCGATGCGCGGTGATGCCCAGCGCATCGGCGGCGTCGGACGCACGTTCGGCGGTCTTCCACAGGATCGATGCGCAGCCCTCCGGCGAGATCACCGAATAGACCGCGTACTGCAGCATCAGCACCTGGTCGGCCACGCTGATGGCCAGCGCGCCGCCCGAGCCGCCCTCGCCGATGATGGTCGTGATGACCGGCACCTCGAGTTGCGCCATCTCGAAGATGTTGAGGCCAATGGCCTCCGACTGGCCGCGCTCCTCGGCGCCGATGCCCGGGTAGGCGCCCGGCGTGTCGACGAAGGTGAACACCGGCAGGCCGAACTTCTCGGCGGTCTTCATCAGCCTCAGCGCCTTGCGGTAGCCCTCGGGGCGCGCCATGCCGAAATTGCGCAGCCCGCGTTCCTTCGTATCGCGCCCCTTCTGGTGGCCCAGCACCATGCAGGCCTGGCCGTTGAAGCGCGCCAAGCCGCCGACGATCGACAGGTCGTCGGCGAAGGCGCGGTCGCCGTGCATTTCCTGGAAGTCGGTGAAGATCTCGGCGACGTAGTCCAGCGTGTAGGGCCGCTGCGGGTGCCGCGCGATCTGCGTCACCTGCCACGGTGACAGGCTCGAATAGATCTCCTTGGTCAGTTGCAGGCTCTTGTGGCCCAGCCGCTCGATCTCGTCGGAGATGTCGACGGCAGACTCGTTCTGCACGTAGCGCAGCTCCTCGATCTTCGAATCGAGTTCGGCGATCGGTTGCTCGAAATCCAGGAAGTGCCGCTTGCTCATCGTCAATAGTCTACCGGCAGAGGATCCAGACTACGCCAGATGTACCAGGTGGCGACCGAGCGGTACGGCGCCCACGCATCGCCGACCTCGCGCGCCTCGGCACGCGACACCGGCTCGCCGCTGAAGTAGCTCAGGCTGATGCCCCTCAGCAGCCCCAGGTCGTCCAGCGGCAGCACGTTCGGCCGCATCAGGTGGAAGATCAGGAACATCTCGGCGGTCCAGCGGCCGATGCCACGGATCGCCACCAGCTCCTCGATGATCGCCTCGTCGTCCATCTGCCGCCATTGCTGCACATGCACCGCGCCGGAGCTGAAGTGCTGTGCCAGGTCGAGCAGGTATTCGGCCTTGCGCACCGACAGACCCGCTTCGCGCAGCGCGCTGGCGGCCATCGCTTCGAACATCGCCGGGGCGACGCGCGTGGACGGCGCACCGAGCAGCGCGACCAGCCGCTCCCATACCGACTGCGCCGCCTTGACCGAGATCTGCTGGCCGACGATCGAGCGCGCCAGCGTCGTGAAGGCGTCGCCGCGGCTGTGCAGCCGCGCCTCGCCGAAGCGCGGAATCAGCCGCTTCATCACGCGGTCCCGCCGTGCCAGGTGTTTGCAGGCTTCGTCCCAGTATTCAGGCGTGATGCCTGCCGCGCCAGTCTTCGGCATGTCAATGCGGCCCGGCCGCCCGCGCAGGCCGGCGCATCCTAGGCCTTCACCCAGGTGGTGCCGGCGGCGCTGTCCTTCAGCACCACGCCCTGCGCCGCGAGTTGCTCGCGGATGCGGTCGGCGGCGGCGAAGTCGCGGGCACGTTTTGCCGCCGCGCGCTCGGCGATCAAGGCCTCGATGCGTGCCGCGTCGAGCGTTTCACCGCCCTGCAGATAGCTGCGCGGCGGCTGCTGCAGCACGCCCAGCGTGCGCCCCAGGCCCTTCAGCAGCGCCGCAACCTGCGGCGAGCGCGTGCGGTTCAGTTCTCCGGCCAGCTCGAACAGCACCGCCACCGCCAGCGGCGTGTTGAAGTCGTCGTTCATCGCGTCGCGGAAGGCCATCGCCCGCGGCTGCGCCCAGTCGACCGGCGTGTCGGGCACCGCCACGCCGTCCAGCGCGGTATAGAGCCGGCGCAGCGCGTTGCGCGCGTCGTCGAGGTTGCCGTCGCTGAAATTGAACGGGCTGCGGTAATGCGTGCGCAGCATGAAGAAGCGCAGCGTCTCGCCGTCGTAGCTGCCCAGCACGTCGCGGATGGTGAAGAAGTTGCCGAGCGACTTCGACATCTTCTCGTTGTCGACGTTGAGGAAGCCGTTGTGCAGCCAGACGTTGACGAAGGGCCTGCCGGTGGCGCCTTCGCTCTGCGCGATCTCGTTCTCGTGGTGCGGGAACTGCAGGTCCATGCCGCCGCCGTGGATGTCGAAATGCTCGCCGAGCACCGCGCAGCTCATCGCCGAGCATTCGATGTGCCAGCCCGGCCGGCCGGGACCGAAGGGGCCGGGCCATTTGGCGTCATCGGGCTCGTCGGCCTTGGCCGCCTTCCACAGCACGAAGTCCAGCGGGTCGAGCTTGCCGTCGAGCACGGCCACACGCTCGCCAGCGCGCAACTCGTCCAGCGACTTGCCGGACAGCTTGCCGTAGCCGGCGAACTTGCGTACCGCGAAGTTGACGTCGCCGTTGTCGGCGCGGTAGGCCAGGCCCTTGTGTTCGAGCGTGCCGATCAGACTGAGCATCTGGCCCACGTATTCGGTGGCGCGCGGCTCGTGCGTCGGCGGCAGGATGCCCAGGGCGCCGATGTCGCGGCGCATCGCCTCGATCATCTCGTCGGTGAGCTGGCGGATGGGGATGCCGCGTTCGAGCGCGCGCTTGATGATCTTGTCCTCGATGTCGGTGATGTTGCGCACGTAGGTCACGCGGTAGCCCGACTCGAGCAGCCAGCGGTAGACGACGTCGAAGGCCATCATCATGCGCGCATGGCCCATGTGGCACAGGTCGTAGATCGTCATGCCGCAGACGTACATGCCCACCTGCCCCGGCACGATCGGCGCGAAGACTTCGGTGCGGCGCGTCAGCGAGTTGTGGATGCGCAGGGTCATCGGTGATGGGGACAAGGCTTCAGCTGCGCCTCGTGCGCACGAGGCGCCACGCCAGCGGTACCACGCGAGGGGCGTGGCTAGAATCGTTGCGGTTCAGTATAGCGGCGGCCCTGCGGCGCTCTTCGCGCGCCGACGCGCGTTGCCGCCACGCCCCCAACCCGTCCTTGCCGTCACCTCCGCCGTCGATGCCGAACCGACCTGCGCGCGCCGCGCTGCCGCTGCTCGCAGCCGCCTTGCTGGCCGCCGCGCCCCTGCGCGCGGACGACTTGCAGGCCATCGACCGGCTGTACCGCGCCGGCGATCTGCAGCAGGCCTTGGGCAAGGCGGACGAGGCCATCGCCGCGCAGCCCCGCGCGGCGCAGATCCGCTTCCTGAAGGGCGTGATCCTCACCGAGCTGAAGCGCAACGCCGAAGCGATTGCCGTCTTCACCGCGCTGACCGAGGACTATCCGGAACTGCCCGACCCGTACAACAACCTGGCGGTGCTGTACGCGGCCGAGGGGCGGCTGAGCCAGGCGCTGGCAGCGCTGCAAACGGCGCTGCGCAACGACCCCGCGCACCGCGCCGCGCGCGAGAACCTCGGCGACGTGCACCTGGCACTGGCCGTGCAGGCATGGGCGGCCGCGCAGGCCGGCGCCAAGGGCGACGACGCGGCGCTGCAGCGCAAGCTGAAGCTGGCCCGCGAGATCCAGGCCCAGCCGGGCTAGACTCGCCGTCCCTCGAGAACACGGAGCAAGCGAATGTCGAAGATGCAAGGCCATTGGCTGCGCGGTGCGCTGTCCGGGCTGTTGCTGAGCCTGGCGGCGCAGGGCGCGGCCTGGGCGCAGAAAGTGCGGCTGGACACCAGCCTGGGCGAGATCGTGCTGCAGCTGGACGCGGCCAAGGCGCCGAAGACGGTGGCGAACTTCATCGACTACGTGAAGGCCGGGCACTACGACGGCACGGTGTTCCACCGCGTCATACCGAACTTCATGATCCAGGGCGGTGGCTTCGACCCCGAGATGCGGCAGAAGCCGACGCGCGCGCCGATCGCGCTGGAAAGCAAGAACGGCCTGAGCAACGTGCGCGGCAGCGTGGCGATGGCGCGCACCAACGTGCCTGACTCGGCCACCGCGCAGTTTTTCATCAACATCAAGGACAACGCCTTTCTCGACGCGGCCAACAGCCCCGACGGCCACGGCTATGCGGTGTTCGGCAGCGTGCTCTCGGGCATGGACGTGGTGGACAAGATCTGGGCCTTGCCGACCGGCAGCAAAGGCCCGTACCAGAATGTGCCGGTGACGCCGGTGCTGATCCGCAAGGCGAGCGTGGAGAACTGAGATGAGCAAAACCGTTGAAATGCAGACCAGCGCCGGCAAGCTGCGCATCGAGCTCGACGACGAGCGCGCGCCGCTCAGCGCCGCGAACTTCCTCGACTACGTGCGCAAGGGCCACTACGACGGCACGATCTTCCATCGTGTCATCAAGGGCTTCATGCTTCAAGGCGGCGGCTTCGACGCCGACATGCGGCAGAAGCCCACGGCGGCGGCGATCCAGAACGAGGCCAACAACGGGCTGAAGAACAAGCGCTACACGCTGGCGATGGCGCGCACCTCGGCGCCGCACAGCGCGACCTCGCAGTTCTTCATCAACACCGTGGACAACGGCTTTCTCGACTTCACCGCCGAGTCCGCACAGGGCTGGGGCTATGCGGTGTTCGGCCGCGTCGTCGAAGGCACCGAGGTTGTCGATGCGATCGAGAAGGTGCGCACCGGCAACCGCGCCGGCCATGCCGACGTGCCGCTGGACAGCGTGACCATCGAGCGCGCGACCGTCGTCGACTGAAAGCCGCGCACCGCGGACGTGGGCACCCCGCCGAACGCGCTGCCGCCGGCCGCCACCTGGGTGGCGCCCGGACACTGGCAGGCGATCGACTTCATCTCCGACCTGCACCTGAGCGAGGCGCTGCCGGCCACCTTCGAGGCCTGGGCGACCTACATGCAGGGCACGACGGCCGACGCGGTGCTGATCCTCGGCGACCTGTTCGAGTTCTGGCCGGGCTCGGACGCGGTCGCACTGCCCCTCGAAGCGCGCTGCGCGCAGGTGCTGCGCGAGGCGGCACAGCGGCGCCATGTGGCGCTGATGGTCGGCAACCGCGACTTCCTGCTGACGCCGCAGTTCGTCCAGACCCTTGGCGTGCACTGGCTCGTCGACCCGACGCTGCTGCGCGCCTGGCAATTCACGCTGCTGCTGACGCACGGCGACGCGCTGTGCCTGGACGACGTGGCCTACCAGCAGTTCCGCACGTTCACGCGCGCCGCGCAGACGCAGGCGGACTTCCTGGCGC
>DAORHX010000158.1:0-8148 GCA_035438245.1 Rubrivivax sp. | reverse complement strand
TGGTGGCGGCGCTGGCGGCGTCGTCGGCGGGCACGGCGGCGAGCAGCGCGCCGCTGGCGGGGTTGTGGATCGTCAGCGTGGCCATGGCGGGTTCAGGGTTTGCGCGCGGCGCGTGCCGCGGCGAGGAAGTCTTTGAGCATCGCGGTGTCGTCGAAAGTGCCGTGCGCCGCGGTGTTGTGGAACTCCGGGTGCCACTGTACGGCGGCCACGTAGACGGGCCCGCGGCGGCGGATCGCCTCGACCAGGCCGTCGTCGGGGCAGCGCGCCTCGACCACGAAATCCGTCGCCACGCGCTTGATGCCCTGGTGGTGGATGCTGTTGACCCGCGCGCGCCTGACGCGCGGGTACAGCTGCGCCAGCCGCGTGCCCGGCACCAGCTCGATCTCGTGGAAGTGGCGCTCGAAGCTGGGTGTGTCGCGGTGCGCCAGCGAATCGGGCCGCTGCGTCGCGATGTCCTGGTACAGCGTGCCGCCTTGCATCACGTTCAGCAGCTGGAAGCCGCGGCAGATGCCGAACACCGGCTTGCCGGCCTTGACGAAAGCCCGCACCAGGGCCATCTCGTAGCGGTCGCGCACGCTGTCGCCGGCCCAGTCGGCATGCAGCGGCTTTTCGCCGTAGTTTTGCGGCGCCACATCGTTGCCGCCCTGCAGCACCAGGCCGTCGAGCGCTTCGGCGTAGTGCGTCAGCTGGATCTCGAAGCGTTTGACGATGCTGTCGGCGTCCACCGCCGGCACCATCACCGGCGTCGCGCCGACGCGCATCAGCCAGTGTGCGGCCGACTGTTCCAGGAAGTGCAGCGTCTTCGTCCACACGCCGCCCCGGTCGAACACCGGGCCTTCGGGGTAGTAGATGCGCGCCGAGACGCCGATCAGCAACCAGGGGCGGCGCAAGGGCATCGCAGCGCCTCTACATGGCCTGCATGAACAGGCGCCGATAGTCGGCCTCGGTGGCCGGCCGCGGGTTGGTGCCGTTGGTGAAGTCGGTGGCCGCCAGCTCGGCCAGCCGCGGCAGCTGCTCGGCCTTGACGCCATGGCGCGCCAGGCCGCCGCTGATGCCGATGGAGGCTTTCAGCGTCTTCAGCCAGGGCACGACGGCCGCGCCGCCGCCGGCCACGCCGGCGGCATGCGCCAGTTCGTCGAACTTGCGCGGCACGGCCTCGTGGTTCCAGGCCAGCACGGTGTCGATCATCAACGCGTTGGCCAGGCCATGGTGCAGGTCGCAGACCGCGCCCAGCGCGTGCGCGCAGGCGTGTACGCCGCCCAGGTCCTTCTGGAAGGCGACAGCGCCCATCATCGAGCTCATCATCATGTCGGAGCGCGCCTGCAGGTTGCCGGGCTCGGCCACCGCGGTGGCCAGTGCGCGTGCGCCGATGCGCAGACCTTCGAGCGCGATGCCGTCGCACATCGGGTGCAAGGCCGGCGACAGGTAGCTCTCGATGTTGTGCGTGAGCGCGTCCATGCCGGTGGCGGCGGTGACGGCCGCCGGCAGCGCCAGCGTCAGCTCGGGGTCGGCGAACACCGCCTGCGCCAGGATCTTCGGGCTGAACACGGTGCGCTTGACGTGTGTGTCGTTCTCGCTCACCACCGCCGAGCGGCCGACCTCGGAGCCGGTGCCGCTGGTCGTGGGCAGCGCGACGAAGGGCGGCAGCGGGTTGACGATCGGCCGCACCTGCGGATGGTCCCACACGTATTCGAGCACGTCGCCATCGTGCGTGGCCATCAGGCCGACGACCTTGGCCACGTCGAGCGCGGCGCCGCCGCCGAAGCCGATGACGCAGTCGGCGGCGTGCGCCTTGAAGGCCGCGGCGCCGGCCATGACCATGGCGCACGTCGGGTTGCCGTGGATGCCGTCGAACACGGCGGCGTCGAGGCCGTCGAGATGGCTGCGGAACTCGGCCAGCACCGGCAGCGCTGCCAGGGCGCGATCGGCGACGATCAGCGGGCGCCTGAAGCCGGCCTCGCGCAGATGGCCGGCGACGAGCTTGCGCGCGCCGGCACCGAAGTGGATCGTGGTGGGGAAGGCGAAGCGGGTGATGCTCATGGGCAGCGCCGGAACTTGCCGGCCAGCGCAGGCTGGCCGAACTGTTTGATCGTCGGACCGTCGGCTTCGACCGTCAGGTAGGGGCCGGACTTGTCGCTCATCGCGAAGAACACCAGTTGGCTGTTCGGCGCATCGGCCAGCAGCGCGGCCTCGAAGCCGGTCGGAGGCTGCTGGCGGCCAAAGTAGCTGAACGCGGCCATCGGCGGCGCGTTGCTGGCCATCTGCTTGCCGCCGGACTGCAGGGTCAGCGTCTTGACGCTCAGGCCCAGGCGTGCGCCCGGCTTGGCGCAGTCCACCGCCCAGGTGCCGGCGTACTTGTTCAGCATCTCGATGTCGTTCTGGCTCTGCTGCGCCAACGCGGGCAGCACGCAGCACAGGCCCAGCATCCATGCGGCTTTGTGCGTCATGGCCATCTCCCTCAGATGATCTCGAAGTATCGCTTCAACTCCCAGTCGGTGACGCCGTCCTGCCACTGCCGCCACTCCCATTCGCGCGTCGCTGCGAAGTGCTCGACGAAGGTGTCGCCGAGCCAGTCGCGCGCGATGGCCGACTCGCGGAAGACCTTCGTCGTCTCGATCAGCGAGCGCGGCGCGCGCGGGATGTGTTCGGCGCCCTGGTTGGTGCCGGTGATCGGCGGCGCCGTCAGCTTCAGCCCCTTCTCCACGCCGTGCAGCCCGGCGGCGATGACCGCGGCCATCGCCAGGTACGGATTGACGTCGGCCCCGGGGCAGCGTGTCTCCAGCCGTGTCGCCTTCGGGCTGCCGGCGATGACACGAAAGCTCGCGGTGCGGTTGTCCAGCCCCCAGGTCGGCTTGACCGGCGCCCAGAAGCCGTCGACCAGGCGCTTGTAGCTGTTGATCGTCGGCCAGATCAGCGGCGCGAAGTCCATCATGCAGGCGACCTGGCCGGCGAGGTAGCTCTCGAACAGCTTGCTCATGCGGCGCCCGTTCTTCGCGTCGTAGAACAGGTTCGTCTTGCCGTCGCTCAAGCTCTGGTGGATGTGGCCGCTGCAGCCCGGGTAGGCCTGGCTCCACTTGGCCATGAAGCTGGGCATCACGCCGAAGCGCTTGCCGATCTCCTTGGCGCCGGTCTTGAACAGGATCGCGCGGTCGGCGGCCTCGAGTGCGCCGCTGAACGTGATCGCCGCTTCGTAGACGCCAGGGCCGGTCTCGGTGTGCAGGCCCTCGATCGGCACGCCGAAGGCCAGCATCTCGTCCATCAGCGCGTTGAAGAAGCCGCGCTGGTCGCCCATGCGCAGCAGCGAATAGCCGAACATGCCGGGCGTGATCGTCGCCGGTGCCACGCCCTGCTTGGCGGCCCAGCTGAGCGGCGTCTCGGCGAAGTTGAACCACTCGAACTCCATGCCGGCCATCGGCATCACGCCGAGCCTGGCGGCACGATCGAGCACGCGCTTGAGCGTCTGGCGCGGGCAGATCGGGTAGGCCGAGCCGTCGGCGTTGACGAATTCGCCGAGGAAGAAGGGCACGCCGCCGTCCCAGGGCACGCGGCGCGCGCTGTCCAGGTCGAGCCGCGCCAGCGCGTCGGGGAAGCCGTGCTGCCAGCCGGTGACCTGGGTGTTGTCGTAGCAGACATCGTGCGCGTCCCAGCCGAAGACCACGTCGCAGAAGCCGAAGCCGCCGGCCGGGTGCGGCTGCGCCGCGCCGAGGAACTTGTCGACGTGCAGCAGCTTGCCGCGCAGCACGCCGTCGATGTCGCTGACCGCGACCTTGACCTTGGCGTGGCCTTCGTTGCGCACGGCGCTCAGTGCGGGATGTTCGGCGGCGGTGGAGCGGGCTCGGGTGGGCATCGGTGGCGTCTCGGCGGTGCGGGGGTGGCCGAGGCAGTATGCATGGGCCAGGGCGTCGGCACGGTCAGGGGTTCACCCAGCGCCGCGCAGCCAGGCGCGCGAAAGCCGGGTCAGCCGGCGCGCGGCGCGCCACGCCGCTGCGTCGCGGCGCTGCTGCCGAAGCTGTCGCGATACCAGCGCGAGAAGGCACTCGGCGCGGCAAAGCCGAGCAATGCCGCCACCTCGGTCAACGGCCGCGCGCTGCCTTCGATGTAGCGGCTGGCCAGCTCGTGCCGCTCGGCCTGCAGCAGCGCGCTGAAGCTGGTGCCTTCGGCGTCGAGCTTGCGGTGCACGGTGCGCCGGTCCACGCCCAGGTGCTGCGCCACCACCTCGACGCGGCACAGCCCGCGCGGCAGCAGCAGCACGATCAGCTGGCGCACGCGCAGGCTCATGCTCGCGCTGCGCGCCAGCGCCGGCTGCAGCAGCTGGTGGCTGTAGCGCGCCATCACCGGGTCGGCGCCGGGGTTCGGCGCGTCCAGGTCGGCGGCGTTGCAGACGATGCCGTTGAACTCGTGGCCGAACTCCACCGCCGGGCCGAGCACGCGGCGGTGCAGCGCCAGGCTTTTCGGCGCGGCGTGCGCGAAGCACACCAGCCGCGGCTGCCAGGCGGCGCCCAGCAGCACCTGCAGCACGCGGCAGGTGACGCCGACCACGAGTTCGTTTGCCTGGCGCTGCGAGCCGCTGCCCTCGGACGCCAGATCGGTGCGGATCACCACCAGCCCGCCGTGTTCGGCCACCTGCACCGCGATGGCCTCGTTGTGCACGTGGATGTGCTGCATCAGCGCCTCCAGAGCGTGGCGCAGCGTCGGCTCGTCGCGCACCAGCAGCGCCAGCGGCCCGAGGTTCGACAAGCGGCGCGATTCGGCCAGGCGCAGCCCGAACGCTGGCTCGTGCCCTTCTTGCGCCGCGAGCTCGAGCAGCTGGCCGACCCGGTGCGCGGCGATCTTCAGGTCCGGGTCGCTCAGGCAGCGCAACGGCAGTCCGACCCGCGCCAGCAGCGCACGCGCGTCGAGGCCGCAGGTGCCGGCCAGCTCGGCGAAGTACGTCAGCGAGGCGCTGCGGACGAGGGCGTCCATGTCCCGAGATGCTAAGTCGATGTCCCGGATCGTCAAGTGCGAACGACTCTCGGCGCGAACAATGCCGACATTGACATAGATCAAAGGCGACCCGAAATGCACGAGGCAAGCCCCGCCACCCCGCTGTGCGACAAGCTGCGCGCCATCGGCGAATGGAACCCCAACTGGGAGCCGTTCTACCAGCTCGATCCGGCCTGGACCGAGGCCTTCATGACCATGGGCCTGAAGCCGATGCTGTCGCGCGCGCTCGAGCCGAAGGTGATCGAATTCATCGCCATCGCGGTGGACGCGTCGTGCACGCACATGTACGGCCCCGGCGTGCGCCGCCACATCCGCAAGGCGCTCGACCTGGGCGCGACCCAGGCAGAGATCACCGCCGTTCTGCAATGCGTCAGCGTGCTCGGCATCCACACGATGAGCCTGGGCGCGCCGATCCTGCACGAAGAACTGGCCGCGCGTGCGGCCGGCATCACCCACCCCTGAAACACACCCCAAGGAGACGATCATGCAATTCCTCGACGACTCGCTGCTGCCCGAGAACCAGCAACCGCTGGTCATCCAGGTCGCGCCTTACGGCCCGCAGTTCGTGCCCAGCGACTCCGACGACATCCCGGTGACGATGGCCGAGCAGGTGCAAAAGGCGGTGGACTGCTGGAATGCCGGCGCCACCGTGCTGCACGTGCACGTGCGCGAAGCCGACGGCAAAGGCTCCAAGCGCCTGTCGATGTTCAACGAAATGCTGGCGCGGCTGCGCGACGCGGTGCCCGAGATGGTGCTGCAGGTCGGCGGCTCGATCTCCTTCGCCCCCGAGGGCGAGGGCTCGCAAGCCAAGTGGCTGAACGACGACACGCGCCACATGCTGGCCGAGCTGACGCCGAAACCCGACCAAGTGACGATCGCCATCAACACCAACCAGATGAACATCTGCGAGTTGCTCAGCGCCGACGACGTGGCCGGCACGTCGCTCGCGAATCCGGTGTTGCAGGAGGCGTACCGCGAGATGACGATTCCCTCGGGTCCGGCCTTCGTCGCCGAACACCTGAAGCGGCTGCAAGCCAACGGCATCCAGCCGCACTTCATGCTCGGCGACATCGGCCAGTTCGAAACCGTCGAGCGGCTGATCCGTCGCGGTGTCTACACCGGCCCGCTGGTGCTGAACTGGGTGGCGATCGGCGGCGGTGCCGACGGCACCAACCCGCGCAATCTGATGGAGTTCGTCAACCGCTGCCCGGACAACGCGGTGTTGACGGTCGAGAGCCTGATGCGCCACGTGCTGCCGCTGAACACCATGGCCATCGCGATGGGCCTGCACGTGCGCGTCGGCATCGAAGACAACCTGTGGGGCAGGAAGGGTGAGCGAATGACCAGCGTGCAGCAGGTCGAGCAGATGGTGCGCATCTCGCGCGAACTGCACCGCGAGGTCGCCACCGGCAAGCAGGCCAAGGCGATCTACCGCATCGGCGAGCACTACGCCTCGGCCGACGAGACGTTGAGCAAGCTCGGCTGGGCGCCGAACCGCCAGCCGGGCACGCGCGGCGCGACGCTCAAGCTGGCGGCCTGACGCCGCGACCCACCTTTCAAGACACTGGAGACAACGCCATGAGACCGATCTTCACCACCACCCGCCGCGCCACGCTCGGCGCCATCGCCGCCGCCGCGCTGTTCGCCGCCGCGCCCGCCAGCTTCGCCCAGGCGCCAGCCTGGCCGAACAAGCCGGTGCGCATCGTCATCGGCGCGCCCGCCGGCGGCACCACCGACGTCGTCGCGCGGCTGCTGGCCGACGGGCTGCAGAAGGAATGGGGCCAGCCGGTGATCGTCGAGGCCAAGCCCGGCGCGGCCGGCATGATCGCGATGCAGGACTTCCTGAGCCAGCCGGCCGACGGCAACACCATGCTGGTGGCGATCAACGCGCTGGTGACCGAGATCCCGCACGTCATCAAGGTGCGCTTCGACCCGTTCAAGGACGTCAAGCCGGTGGCCGATCTGGCGCGCAGCGGGCTGGTGTTCGTCGGCAACGCGTCGCTGCCGGCGAAGAACCTGGCCGAGGTGGTCGCCTACGCCAAGGCCAACCCCGGCAAGGTGTCGTACGCGTCGTACAGCGCCGGCACCATCTCGCACACGATGGGGCTGGAGCTGAACAAGGCCGCCGGCATCGACCTGACCCACGTGCCGTACAAGGGTTCGCCGCCGGCGCTGCAAGACCTGATCGGCGGCCATGTGCAGCTGATGTTCGACGGCCCGGCGACCTCGATCCCGATGATCAAGGGCGGCAAGATCAAGGCCTTCGCCGTCAGCGGCCCGACGCGCAACCCGGCGCTGCCCGAGGTGCCGACCTTCGCCGAGCAGGGCTTTTCCGTGATCGACGACGTGGCCTGGATGGGCCTGTGGCTCAAGCCCGGCGTGCCGGCCGACGTGCAGGCCAAGGTCCGGCAGGCGGCGCTGAAGGTGATGGCGCAGCCCGCGGTGAAGGCGCGCCTGGCCGAACTCGGCAACGACGCCGGCACCGGCGCCACGCCGGAGGAGCTGGCCAAATCGTTGCAGACGGCCTCCGACAAGCAGGGTGCGACGCTGCGCGCGCTGGGCATCAAGCCGCAGGAGCTGGGCGGTTGAAGGCGCTGCGGCGACGCGGGGACGCTGACCGATGACGACGCCGCTGGCGCTGATCGCGCTGGACGCGCTGCCGCAGGGCCGCGGCCGGCGCGTCTGCAAGGCCGGGCTCGACCTGGCGCTGTTCCGCGTCGGCGATGCGGTGTTCGCCATCGACGACAGCTGCCCGCATGCCGGCGGCTCGCTGGCCAACGGCAAGCTGCAGGGCACGCGCGTCGCCTGCCCGGTGCATGGCTTGAAGTTCGAGCTCGATCCGGCCCAGGCCGCCGACCCGGCGGCGCTGCAGGTCCGAAAGTACGCGGTGTGGGTGAGCGATGGCATGCTGATGCTGGACCCGGGGTCGTGCGGCCAGCCGCCTGCCGGGGAATGACGCGCGCGCATCCGGGCGCCGCGCGCAAACGTTGAAGGTCGCCGTCATGGAACACATCGCGCGCCTCGCGTCCTGGCCTTCCCAGGTGCGCCGGCTCTTCCCCGGCCTGCTGGCCTGCGCGGTCGTGGCCGCCGCCGCAGCTTTCCTCGGCGAACACTACGGCGCGCCGGTGATGCTGTTCGCGCTGCTGCTCGGCATGGCGATGAACT
>DAORHX010000157.1:0-8190 GCA_035438245.1 Rubrivivax sp. | reverse complement strand
CGCCGAGCCGCCGCCGCTGTCGGCCAAGGCAGCTGCGGTGCTGGCCGCGCTGCGCGCGCACGGCGCGAGCTTCTTCGACGAACTGCGGCGCGACGCCCACCTGCTGGGCGAGCCGGCCGAGCAGGCGCTGGCCGAGCTGGTGGCGCAGGGCCTGGTCACCTGCCACAGCTTCGCCGGGCTGCGCGCCCTGCCGATGCCGGCCGAGCGGCGCGACAAGCCGCGCCGCCGCCGCCCGGGGTACGAGCCGATCGACGACGCCGGCCGCTGGGCGCTAACACGGCGGCCGCATTCAAGGCTGGGCGCACCGGAGGGTGCGCCGGTGGGTGCGCCGGTGGGGGCACCCGCGGCGCTGGCCGCGGCGCACGTCGACCACATCGCGCGCGTGCTGCTGCGCCGCTATGGCGTGGTGTTCCGCAAGCTGCTCGAGCGCGAGGCCGACAGCCTGCCGCCGTGGCGCGAGCTGCACTACGTGTACCGCCGGTTGGAGGCGCGCGGCGAAGTGCGCGGCGGGCGCTTCGTCAACGGCTTCTCGGGCGAGCAGTTCGCGCTGCCAGAAGCCGCGGCGGCGCTGCGCAAGACGGCCCGCGACGAAGGCGCCGAGTGCGTATCGATCTCGGCCGCCGACCCGCTGAACCTGGCGGGCATCGTCACGCCGGGCGAGAAGGTGGCGCGGCTGCCGGGCAACCGCCTGCTGTACCAAGGCGGCGCGCCGATCGCCGTGCACAGTGGCGGCGAAGTGTGCTTCCTCACGCCGCTGGACGCGAGCGCGCAGTGGGCGGCGCGCAACCTGCTGATCCGCCGCCAGCAGCCGGGCAGCTACATCGAGGGAGCCGGGGCCGCACAGTGAGTCGTCTCGGAAGACGTACCGGCTGGACCCTTGCCGGCTGGACATATGGCGACTACGATGCAGACATGTGTCTTGATCCGAACGGACCACGAAATGTCCTCGACCCCGACTGTTGAGCACTTCCTTGGCGGCAAGAAGACCCTTGGCATGCAGCCGAGGACAGCCGCGGACTGGGAGACCCTCATCGACGAGGGCATGCCGGTGCAGGCCGTCGAGGCGCTCAAGGAGGTCATCGCGATACCCGAGCGTCAGCTCGCGCAGCTGCTGGGCATCAGCGAGAAGACGCTTTCGCGGGCGCGCGCGGCCAAAGGCAAGCTCGACCCGGTGGCAAGCGACCGGCTGGTCCGCGTCGCACGCGTCGCCGCGTTGGCGATCGACGTGCTGGAAGGCGCGGCAGCCGCGATGCATTGGCTCAAGCGGCCGCAGATCGGGCTGGGCGGGCGAATCCCGCTGACGATGCTCACGACCGACCCGGGCCGGGATCAGGTCGAGAAGTTGCTGCTGCGCATCGAGCACGGCGTTTACAGCTGACCTTGCCCGTCGCCCATCGCATCGTCAAGGCTCGCCACGCGCTCGCGGCATTCAGCGGCGAAGGCGCACGCATCGCGGGTGGGCGCTGGAACCGGCCGGGCGATGCGGTCGTCTATGCGTCGGCTTCGCTGGCGTTGGCAGCGATGGAGCTCTTCGTCCATCTCGGCGAAGACGGATTGCACATCCCCTTCGTCTCGTTTCGCATCGAGATCCCGGACACGGTGCAGGTGCAACATTGCCGGCGTCCACCGGCCGGCTGGCGCGATGAACCGCCGCAGGAGCCGAGCATGCGCTACGGCTCGGCCTGGCTGCGACGCGGGAGCACGGCCGTGCTCGTCGTGCCGTCGGCGATCGTGCCTCCGGAGAGCAATGTCCTGCTGAATCCGCTGCACCCGGATTTCGACAAGATCCGTATCGGCCGTGCACGCCCTTTCGCATTCGATCCTCGGATGTGGAAGTAGGCGGTGGCACGCTGGCCGCATCAAGTCCTTCGAAGAATCCCAGAAGGCCCTGGCCTTGCTGAAGATCCGGCGCTGGGCAAGCAGGACGCGCAGGCGGGCCGGGTCAAGCCGGTGGCTGAGGTGGTGGTGCGCCTCATGGGCGAGCGACCGTTCGATGCGGGTGCTGCCTGAGGCGCTGATGCCCTTCTTGGCTGAAGCGAGTCGCGGCTGGACCTCACGCCGCGACGGCACAGGCGCCACGACAGCCGACTCGCCTGTCGCTTTGCGGCAATTCTTCGCTTTGCTCGCATACGTGCCGCGGCGAGACTCGTACGCACACCCTCAATTTCACCTTCTCAACGATGACCTTCATCTTGTCGCCTCGCCTCATCGGTGCTGCCACGTTGGGCCTCGGGCTCTTGCTGACCGGATGTGCCGCGCCCGTCACTCAGCGCGTGAGTGTGGACGCCGCCGCCCAGGCCAACGAGGCCAAGCTGCAGCAGCAGCTGGCGCTGCGCAGCATGGCCGAGCAGCAGTTCCGGCTGCTCAGCGTGGGCCGGGGTGTGCTGGCCGGCGGGGCTTCGGAATGCGGTGAGCAGGTGCGCCCGAGCCTGGGCTTCATGGTGCTGAGCCGCGACCAGTTGCCAGCGAACGAGAGAGCCGCGCTGAGTGAAGCCCTTGGACTGGACTCGCGCTTGCGCGTCATGGCGGTGTACAAGGGCAGCCCGGCGCAGAAGGCCGGGCTCCTGGTGGGCGACATCGTCACCGAGCAGAGCGCGGCGGCCCTGACACCGCCCGGCGAAAGCCGCACCGACGCCGCGCGCCGACTCAGCGGCCCGGTCACCTTCACAGTGATGCGCGCAGGCGCACCGGTAGTGCTGACCGCCACGGCGCAGCGCGTGTGCGAGTACCCCCTGAAGGTCGTGCCCGGCAGCGTTGTGAACGCCTACGCCGACGGCAAGGCCATCTTCGTCACGCAGGGGATGATGCGCTTCGCCGCCGACGACCGTGAGCTTGCGTTGGTCGTGGCCCATGAGCTCGGCCACAACGTCATGGGCCACATCACAAAGAAGACCGCCAACATGGCGCTGGGCACGGTAGTGGACATCGTGGCGGCGGCCTATGGCGTGAACACGGGAGGGCTGTTCGGCAATGTCGGGGCCGGAGCCTACTCGCAGGACTTCGAGTCCGAGGCGGACTACGTGGGCCTGTACTATTTGGCCCATGCCGGTTACGACACGCGAGGTGCGGCCGACTTCTGGCGCCGCATGGCCGTGGAGAGCCCTGCCAGCATCAAGGGCAGCCACGCCGCGTCGCACCCAGCGACATCGGAACGCTTTCTGGCGCTGGAGAAGGTTGATGGCGAGATTCGGGTCAAGCGCGATGCCGGCGTCCCGCTGGTGCCCAACCGCAAGCAATAGCCACCAGCACCAGCGTCCGCTTGCTGGGGCATAGGATTTTCAACGCCTCTGCATGACCAGATTGATTCCCAGGATCGACCTGTGGTGGACATGCTGTAGTCTGAAGAACTTCGGAACAACCTCGATCTGTACGCCTCGACTGCCACGTTGTGGGGGTCGGACAGATCCTGGAAAGTTCTCGGACCGCGCCCTGAAACTTACAATGCTGCACCGCAGCAGCACCCGCCTTCGCGCAGCCACCTTCGCCACCTGAAGGGTCCGGACCCTCGCGCTGTCGTGGCGGCCCCATCGGCCCGCAACCGGCGCGTTGCGCTTCCCCAATCACGCATCCCGGTGCGCCACGCCGCCGGGACGAAAGCCTACGATGACCCAAGCCCCCCCGCCTTCGCTCCTCAGCCGCATCGGCCTCGCCTTCAGCGCCTTCTTCGGCGTGCTCGGCGACGCGCAGCTGGCCGCCCGCTTTGCCGCCCTGCGCGACGGCGCCGAGACGCCGCCACCCGCCCCCACCGCTGTACCCACGCCGGCCCCGGCGCTGAAGCAGGCCAGCCCGGACGCCGCGCTGCAGCTGCTCGCGCTGCTGCAGCGCGACGCGCGGCTGATCGACTTCGCCGGCGAGAGCCTCGCCGCCTATGACGACGCGCAGATCGGCGCCGCGGCACGGCTGGTGCACGAGGGCTGCGCCAAGGTGCTGCGCGAGCACTTCGACATCGTGCCGGTGCGCGCCGAGGCCGAGGGCGCGCGCATCACACTGCCTGCGGGCTTCGACGCCGCGGCCGTCAGGCTCACCGGCAACGTGGTCGGCCAGCCGCCGTTCAGCGGCAGCTTGAGCCACCGCGGCTGGCGCGTCGCCGAGGTGCGGCTGCCCAAGCTGGCCGAAGGCCACGATCCGCGCGTGCTGGCGCCGGCGGAGGTGGAGCTGTGAACGCGGCGACTGATGGCGCCGCTGACGCCATCGCGCCGCGCTATGCGATCGGCATCGACCTGGGCACCACACACAACGCGCTGTCCTGGGTCGACCTCGCCGCCAGCGACGGCGAAGCCACCGAGCACGGCGTGCTGCCGCTGCCGCAGCTGACGGCACCGGGCACGGTCGAGTCGCTACCGCTGCTGCCGTCGTTCCTGTACCTGCCGCATGCCGACGAGCTGGCCCCCGGCGAGCTTTCGCTGCCCTGGGCCAATGGAAGTGACGAGGGCCAGCAAGTGGTCGGCGAGATGGCGCGCCGGCGCGGCGCGGCCACGCCGATCCGGCTGGTATCCAGCGCCAAGAGCTGGCTGTGCCACCCGGGCGTGGGCCGCCGCGCGGCCATCCTGCCGGCCGACGCACCGGCCGAGGTGGCGCGGGTGTCGCCGCTGCAGGCCTCGGTGCACTACCTGGAACACCTGCGCCACGCCTGGGATCAGGCGCACCCCGATGCGCCCTTCGCCGCGCAGGACGTGACGGTGACGATCCCCGCGTCCTTCGACCCCGCGGCGCGCGAGCTGACGGTCGAAGCCGCCAAGGCCGCCGGTTACCCGCCGCCGACGCTGCTGGAAGAGCCGCAGTCCGCGCTGTACAGCTGGATCCAGGCCAGCGGCGGCGCGTGGCGCAAGCAGGTGCGGCCCGGCGACATCATCCTGGTGGTCGACGTCGGCGGCGGCACCAGCGACTTCTCGCTGATCGCGGTGCTGGAACGCGAGGGCTCGCTCGAACTGCACCGCGTCGCGGTGGGCGAACACATCCTGCTCGGCGGCGACAACATGGATCTGGCGCTGGCGCACGTGGTGGCGCGCAAGCTGGCCACGGCCCCCGCCGGCGCGGTCACGCTCGACGCCTGGCAGATGCGCGCGCTGACCCACGCCTGCCGCACCGCCAAGGAGGCGCTGCTCAGCGATGCACAGGCGCCAGCGCAGGCCATCGTCGTGCCCAGCCGCGGCAGCAAGCTGATCGGCGGCTCGGTGCGCACCGAGCTGACGCGCGACGAACTGACCGCCACGCTGGTGGAAGGCTTCTTCCCGCAGGTGGAGGTGTCGGCGCGGCCCGTCAGCCGCGTGCGCGCCGGCCTGGCGCAGCTCGGCCTGCCCTATGCGCAGGACGCCGCGGTGACGCGCCATCTGGCGGCCTTCCTGGCGCGGCAGCGCGACGCGGTGGCCGAGCTGGACGGCTTCGCCGATCGCCTGCCGGCGGGCGCGAGCTTCCTGCACCCGAGCGCGCTGCTGTTCAACGGCGGCGTGTTCAGGTCGCCACTGCTGGCCGAACGCATGCTCGCCTCGGTCAACGCCTGGCTGGCTGCGGAAGGGGCCGAGCCGGCACGGCAGCTGGCCGGCGCCGACCTGGACCTGGCGGTGGCGCGCGGCGCCGCTTACTACGGCCACGTTCGGCGCGGGCGCGGCGTGCGCATCCGCGGCGGCACCGCGTTCGCGTACTACATCGCGGTGGAGGCGGCGATGCCGGCGGTGCCCGGCGTCGAGCCGCCGGTACAGGCGCTGTGCCTGGCGCCCTTCGGCATGGAAGAAGGCAGCGAGGCCGAGCTGCCGGCGCTGGAACTCGGGTTGGTGGTCGGCGAGCCGGTGCGCTTCCGCTTCTTCGCCTCGTCGGTACGGCGCCACGATGTCGTCGGCACGCTGCTCGACGCCTGGGCCGAAGACGAGCTGCAGGAGCTGGACGCGATCAGCGCCACGCTGCCGACCGAAGGGCGCAGCGCCGGCGACATGGTGCCGGTGCGGCTGCACGCGCGGATCACCGAAGCCGGCACGCTGGAGCTGGAAGCGGTGCCGCGCAGTGGCGACGAGCGCTGGAAGCTGGAATTCGATGTGCGCGGCGAGCGCGCTGCGTAAACTCATGCGCCGGAGGCTCGCCATGGACCCATCCCTCGTCAGCCGCGATCGCGAGATCATGAGCGGGGCCCTTTGCTTCACGGGGACTCGGGTTCCGCTGAAGACGCTCTTCGACTACCTGGAAGGAGCGTCCACGCTCGAAGAGTTTCTGCAGGACTTCCCGACGGTGTCGCGAGACAAGGCCGTCGCCGTGCTCGAAGCTGCACGCCAAAGCCTGGCCGCCGATGCGCCTGCTGCTTGACGAATCGGTTCCCGCCAAGCTGCGCCGGTATCTGCCAGACCACGACGTGCGAAGCGCCGTCGACATGGGTGGTCCGGCGTCAAGAACGGCCAGCTTCTCGCTCTGGCCGGCCAACACTTCGACGTTCTGATCACCGTCGATAAGAACATGCCATTCCAGCAGAACTTGAGCACGTTGCCGGTAGCTCTGATCGTCCTGGACACGCTGTCCAACGAGCTTCGATCGCTGCTGCCGCTGTTGCCCGAACTGGAGCGTGCGCTCGCCACGATCCAGCCGAGAAGCTGTGCGGTCGTCCGGAGCGCCACCTGACTCGAAGTTGGACGTCATTGCCAACCCTCACCGGATCGCCATGTCAGACACCGACACGCTATTACCCACACCTACGGACCTGGAGCTTGCCCTCGCGTTCTTCTCGGTCCTTGTCGAGCACGCACGCCGCAGAGAAACGATCACCTACGGAGAGCTGGTCAAGCGGGCGCAGGCCAGGTTTCCAACCAGCGAGGCTGTCGCGAAAGCGATCCCAGTCGCCGTGGGGAGGCGCCTCGACTTCGTCCGGGAGTTCACACGCCAACGCGCGCTGCCGGATCTCTCGTCGCTTGTCGTCAACAAGTCCACCGGTGAATGCGGGGTCGGCTTTACCCGAAGCTTCGATCCAGACAGAGCCCGTTCGGAAGTCTTCGCACACAACTGGGCGGAAGTATCGGAGGAGTTCGCTGAAGCCGTAGCCACGGTGCGCGAACGCGCGCTGAAGCCGAAGAAGCCATTGAGTCACGATCAGGCTACCCGCCGAATGAGTGACTACTACTTCGCGAATAGGGCGGCTCTGCCAACCACGGTTCGCGTGCATCGAGAGCTGATCATTCGGCTCCTGATGTCTGGTGTGGCACCAGAGGAGGCCTTTACCCAGGCGCTGCGATGACGCCCCTCGCTCGAGCCGACCCGCTACGGCAGGATCAGCTCGAACGATCTCGCGGCTCCACGGCCGCCGCCTACACCGTCGGCATCGACCTCGGCACCACGCACACCGTCGTCGCCTACGCGCCGGCCGCGGGCCAGGTGTCGGACCCGGGCCTGCGGCTGTTCCAGGTCGAACAACTGGTCGCGCCGGGCGAGGTGGCGGCGCGCACGCTGCTGCCCTCGCTGCGCTACCACCCGGCCCCTGGTGAGCTGAACCCTGCCGACCTGGCACTGCCCTGGGGCGAGGGGCCCGGCGGCGCGGTGATCGGCGAGCTGGCACGCCAGCTCGGCGCGCAGGTGCCGGGCCGGCTGGTTGCCAGCGCCAAGAGCTGGCTGTCGCACGCCGCGGTCGACCGCCTGGCGCCGATCCTGCCCTGGGGCGCACCCGACGAGGTGCCCAA
This sequence comes from Rubrivivax sp., assembly GCA_035438245.1. Taxonomy (GTDB): domain Bacteria; phylum Pseudomonadota; class Gammaproteobacteria; order Burkholderiales; family Burkholderiaceae_C; genus Rubrivivax. The sequence goes on along the minus strand of DAORHX010000157.1, from coordinate 538 downwards.
GGTGTCGCCGGTGGCGGCCAGCGCGAGCTATCTGGCGCACCTGCGCGCGGCCTGGAATCACCAGTTCCCGAAGGCGCGGCTCGAACACCAGGAACTGGTGCTGACGGTGCCGGCCTCCTTCGACGACGCCGCGCGCGCGCTGACGCTGCAGGCGGCGCGCGATGCCGGGCTGCCGACGCTGCGCCTGCTCGAAGAACCGCAGGCGGCGCTGCACGACTGGCTGTTCCGCCACCGCCGCACACTGGCGGCCGAGCTGGCCGACACCCGGCTGGTGCTGGTGTGCGACGTCGGCGGCGGCACCACCGACCTGAGCCTGGTGCGTGTCGCCCACGCGGCCGGCGAGCCCAGGCTCGAACGCTTCGCCGTCGGCCGCCACCTGATGCTGGGTGGCGACAACATGGACCTGGCGCTGGCCCACGTCGCCGAGGCCCGCTTGGCCACAGGCCATGCGCCGCGGCTGTCGGCCGCGGCGCTGGCGCAGCTGGTCGAACGCTGCCGCGCCGCCAAGGAGCGGCTGCTCGCTGCCGACGCCCCCGAG
>DAORHX010000156.1:5969-8264 GCA_035438245.1 Rubrivivax sp. | reverse complement strand
CGCGGCCGCGCCGTGTCAGCGGCCGTTGCGCCGCCGCCGCCGCGGCCAGCGCCGCGGTCACGCCGGGAACCACCTCGCAGCCGATGCCGTGCGCGGCCAGCGCCTGAAGCTCTTCCTCGAGCCGGCCGAACAGGCTGGGGTCGCCGCCCTTCAGGCGCACGACGCAGCGCTGCTGCCGCGCCTGCCGCACCAGCAAGGCGTTGATCTCGGTCTGCCGCACGGCATGCACGAAGCCGCGCTTGCCGACGTCGATCCATTCGGCTTGTGGTGCCAGCTCGCGCAGCGCCGGATCGGTGAGCGCGTCGAACAGCACCACGTCGGCGCGGGCCAGCAGGCGCGCGCCGCGCAGCGTGATCAGGTCGGCCGCGCCGGGCCCTGCGCCGATGAAGTAGACCGTGCCCATCAGTGCCTGCGGGTGCTTCTGCCCAAGGTCTTCAGCGCACCCGGTCGACGAGCAGCGCGCCGCTGGTGCGGTTGCTGGCCGGGTCGACCACGATCAGCGAGCCGGCCACGCGGTTGGCGGCGTAGGGCTCCAGCGGCAGCGGCTGGCCGAGCTCGATGACGACGTGGCCGATGTCGTTGACCGCCAGCTCGTGTGCGTCGCTGGGCGCCAGCGTGCCGATGTCCAGGCGGTGGCCGATCGAGGCGATGCGTGCCTGCACCCAGCGGTTGCCGTGGCGCACCATGTACTTGCGCCCGACCATGGCGGGCTCGGTATCGAGCCAGGCCAGCGTGGCGCCGAAGCGCTGCACCGGCAGCAGCGTCTGCGGCGTGGCGATCCAGTCGCCGCGCGAGACATCGAGCTGGCGGTCGAGGATCAGCCCCACCGACTGCCCGGCCTCGGCCTGCGTCACGGCCTGGCCGGCGTGGCGCAGCGCGACGACCTGGGCGCGCTCGCCGCTTGGATAGAGCTGCACCGTGTCGCCGGCGTGCACGCGGCCATGCGCGATGCGGCCCCACAGCGTGCGCGGCTGGTGGCCGGTGCCGTCGGCCTGTTCGGCGCTGTCGCGCGCGACGTACTGCACCGGCACCAGCAGCGTGCCGTCGGTGCGTTCCTGCGTGGTCGGCAGGCTGTGCAGCAGCTGCAGCAGCGACGGGCCGCTGTACCACGGCGTGTGCAGCGGCCGCGTGACGTTGTCGCCGCGCAGCGCCGACACCGGCACGATGGCGGCGACGGCGATGCCGGCGTCGCGCGCGAAGGCCTGCAGCGCGTCGCGCACCGCCTCGAAGGCCGGCTGCGGATCGGCCAGTGCGTCGATCTTGTTGACGGCGAAGACGATGCTCGGCACGCGCAGCAGGGTCGCCAGCAGCGCATGGCGGCGCGTCTGCGGCAGCAACGCCACCGGCTTGGCCTGCCAGTCGATCTTGGTGATGTCCACCAGCACGATGGCGGCGTCGCTGCCGGCCGCAGCGGTGACCATGTTGCGCGTGTACTGCTCGTGGCCGGGCGCGTCGGCGATGATGAACTTGCGCTGTGGCGTCGCGAAGTAGCGGTAGGCGACGTCGATCGTGATGCCCTGTTCGCGCTCGGCTTCCAGGCCGTCGGTCAGCAGCGACAGGTCCAGCGCCTCGCCATCGGACCTGGCTTCCAGCATGTCCAGCTGATCGGCCAGGATCGCGCGGCTGTCGTAGAGCAGCCGGCCGATCAGCGTGCTCTTGCCGTCGTCGACGCTGCCGGCGGTGAGGAAGCGCAAGGCGCGGTGATCCGCGCCTTCGGCGTCCTCGCGGTGATCCGCGCCTTCGGCGTCCTCGCGATGATCCGCGCCTTCGGCCACCCCGCGGTGAACTTCGGTCGCGGCGATGTCTTCGACAAGCGCACTCATCAGAAATAGCCTTCCTTCTTGCGTCGCTCCATCGACGCGTCGCTGGTGCGGTCGTCCATGCGCGTGGCGCCGCGTTCGCTGACCGTCACCGTCAGCGTCTCGGCGACGATCTCCACCGCGCTGGCGGCGCTGCTCTCGACCGGGCAGGTGCAGGTCATGTCGCCGACGGTGCGAAAGCGCACGGTGGCGGATTCGGCCTGCTCGCCGGGCTGCAGCGGCGTGACCTCGGTCACCGGCACCAGCAGCCCCTTGCGGCGCACCACCTGGCGCTCGTGCGCGTAGTACAGCTCGGGCAGCGGGATGTTCTCGCGCGCCAGGTACAGCCAGACGTCGAGCTCGGTCCAGTTGCTGATCGGGAACGCGCGGAAATGCTCGCCCGGCCGGATGCGCGTGTTGAACAGCGTCCACAGCTCCGGCCGCTGCTCCTTGGGCTGCCACTGGCCGAAGCTGTCGCGGTGGCTGAAGATGCGCT
>DAORHX010000156.1:0-5869 GCA_035438245.1 Rubrivivax sp. | reverse complement strand
CGCTGCTCCTTGGGCTGCCACTGGCCGAAGCTGTCGCGGTGGCTGAAGATGCGCTCCTTGGCGCGTGCCTTCTCCTCGTCGCGGCGCGCACCGCCGATCAGGCAGTCGAAGCGGTGTTCGTCGATCGCTTCGAGCAGCGCCACCGTCTGGTGGCCGTTGCGCGACTCCAGCGGGTGCGACAGGCGCACCGTGCCGCGGCGGATCGACGCGTCGAGGTGGCCGACGACCAGGCGCTCGCCCATTTCCGCGACGCGCCGGTCGCGGAAGGCGATGACTTCGGGGAAGTTGTGGCCGGTGTCGACATGCAGCAGCGGAAAGGGCAGCTTGCCGCTGAACTGGTTGCCGCCGATGCGGTTCTTGAAGGCCTTCTCGGCCAGCCGCAGCACGACGCAGGAATCCTTGCCGCCGGAAAAGAGCAGGGCAGGGCGCTCGAAGCTGGCGGCGACCTCGCGCAGCACGAAGATCGCTTCTTCCTCGAGCCAGTCGAGGTGCTTGTGGTCCAGCGCGGGCAGCAGCCGATCCAGGCTGAGCGGTGCGTTCATGGGTGGGCCTCCTGCGGCGTGTTCGCGACATGCAAGCCGCATTCCTTGGCGTCTTCGCTTTCCCACCACCAGCGTCCGGAGCGGAAGTCCTCGCCGACGGCGATGGCGCGGGTGCACGGCTCGCAGCCGATGCTCGGGAAGAACTGGTCGTGCAGTTCGTTGTAGGGCACGTCGTGCGTGGCGATGTAGTGCCAGACGTCGGCCCAGCTCCAGTCGGCCAGCGGGTTGAGCTTGACGCGGCCGTCGGCATCGCGTTCGCTGAACGGCACGCTGCCGCGCTGCGCCGATTGCTGGCGCCGCAGTCCGGTGACCCAGGCACTGCGGCCGCGCAGCAGGTCGGCCAGCGGCTGCAGCTTGCGCAGTTCGCAGCAGGCCTTGCGCAGCTCGATGCTGCGGTACATCGGCCGTTCGCCGTGCTCGCGCACGAACCGCAGCACGGCCTGCTGCGGCGGCCGGTGGGCCTGCACCTGCAGGCCGTAGCGTGCCTCGATGCGCGCGCGCAGCGCCAGTGTCTGTGCGTGCAGCATGCCGGTGTCGAGCATCGCCACGTCGATGGCCAGGTGGTGGCGAGCGATCAGGTCGGTGATGACCATGTCTTCGGCGCCCAGGCTGGTGGCTTGCACGATGGCGCCGCCATGTTCGGTGGCGGCGGACTGCAGCATCGCCACGGCATGCGCCACGCGCTCGTCGAAGTGCGCGCCGGCGCGGGCATAGAGTGCGATGGCGCCCATCATCCGGGCAGCCAGCGACGTGAGCGGGGCGGCTTCACTTCAGATTCCCTGGCCGGCGAAGAGCCCCGCCTTGTCGCCGAAGCCGGCCGTCTCGGCCTGCAGGTCGCGGGCGAAGGCCGGCAGAGGCTGGCGCACGTCGCCCTGGTAGTGGCCGGGAAAGAAGCCCAGCGCGCGCACGGCGGCTTCGATCTTCTGGTCGTGGCGCAGTTGCACCGCGTCGAAGCCGGTGCGCTGCAGCAGCGGCAGCATGTCCACCAGCACGTCGCCGACCGCGCGCACCTCGCCGTCGAAGCCCAGGCGTGCCCGCAGCTCCCGCGCCTGGCTGTAGGCGCGGCCGTCGGTCCACTTCGGGAACTGCAGCAGCACCAGGGCCAGCCGCGAGCGCGGGCCGCGCAGGTCGTCGGCCAGCGTGGCGACGTCGAAGGTGTTCGGCAGCAGCACGCCGGCGGCCAGCCCGCGCGGCCAGGTGCCGCGCACGGCGTGCCACTGTTCGAGCGTCAGCAGCCGATCGGGCTGCGGGTCGGGGTGTGGCACCGGCCCGTCCTCGCCGTCGACGCGGTGCCAGCGGTCGTGTCGGCTGTCGATGAAGCGCATCGTCGGCTCTTCAGGCGGCGGCGCCGGTGGTCGCGGTCGCGCGCCGCACCGCGTCGGCCGCGGCGCGGAACGGCGCGGTGCCCAGCCGGCGGCTGGTGTGGATGAACAGTTCGCCGTCACGGCGCTCGCGTCGGTAGGTCTCGATCAGCGCTTCGACCACGTCGGGCACTTCCTCGGCGGCAAACGACGGACCGATCACCTTGCCCGCGACGGCCGCGCCGCTGAGCGTGCTGCCATCGGCACCGGCGACGGTGATCTGGTACCACTCGGCACCGTCCTTGTCGACGCCGAGAATGCCGATGTGCCCGCTGTGATGGTGGCCGCACGAATTGATGCAGCCGCTGATGTGCAGGTCGATGTCGCCGATGTCGTACAGCCGGTCCAGGTCCTCGAAGCGCTCGGTGATGGCCGCGGCCACGGGAATGGAGCGTGCGTTGGCCAGCGCGCAGAAGTCGCCGCCGGGGCAGGCGATCATGTCGGTCAGCAGGCCGATGTTCGGCGTCGCGAAGCCGGCTTCGCGTGCGGCCGGCCACAGCGCGTGCAGGTCGTCGGCATGCACCCACGGCAGCAGCAGGTTCTGGTCGTGGGTGACGCGCAGTTCGCCGTGGCTGAAGCGGTCCGCCAGGTCGGCGGCGCGCTCCATCTGCTCGGCGGTGGCGTCGCCCGGCGCCTGCCCCGCGCGCTTCAGCGACAGCGTCACTGCGGCGTAGCCCGGCAGGCGGTGCGCATGCACGTTGCGTTCGAGCCAGCGTGTGTAGGCGCGCGGCACGTCGTGCCGCTGCACCGCCACGGCGGCGCGCCTTTCGCCGACGCCGGCGGGCAGGCGGAAGTGCGCCGCGACACGGTCCAGTTCGCTTTGCGGGATGAGGTGCGCTGCGCCGCCCTGGTCGTGTTCCAGGATGTGGCGGAACTCGGCATTCACCGCATCGGCGAAGCCCCGCCCTTCGGCCTTGACCAGGATCTTGATGCGCGCCTTGTACAGGTTGTCGCGCCGCCCCAGCCGGTTGTACACGCGCACGATGGCTTCGATGTAGAGGAGGATCTGCTGCCAGGGCACGAACTCGCCGATGACACTGGCGATGACCGGCGTGCGTCCCATGCCGCCGCCGACCAGCACCTTGAAGCCGACTTCGCCGGCGTCGTTCTTCAGCAGGTGCAGGCCGATGTCGTGCCAGCCGATCGCCGCACGGTCCTCGCGGGCGCCGGTGACGGCGATTTTGAACTTGCGTGGCAGGAAGGCGAACTCAGGATGCAGCGTGCTCCACTGGCGCAGGATCTCGCAGTACGGCCGCGGGTCGACCGTCTCGTCCGGCGCGATGCCGGCCAGCGCGTCGCTGGTGATGTTGCGGATGCAGTTGCCGCTGGTCTGGATGCCGTGCATGTCGACCGCCGCCAGCAGGTCCATGACGTCGGCGGCGCGCGTCAGCGGGATCCAGTTGTATTGCAGGTTCTGGCGCGTCGTGAAGTGGCCGAAGCCGCGATCGAACTCGCGTGCGACGCGCGCGAGCTGGCGCAGCTGGCGGCTGCTCAGTTCGCCGTAGGGCACGGCCACGCGCAGCATCGGCGCGTGGCGCTGCACGTACCAGCCGTTCTGCAGCCGCAGCGCGCGGAAGTCGTCCTCCGGCAGCTCGCCGTCCAGGTGCCGGCGCAGCTGGTCACGGAACTGCGCGGCGCGTCCGTGCACGAACTGGCGGTCGAATTCGGTGTATTGGTACATGACTCGGATCGTTGAGCGCGGCAGTCTATTGAGGCTCCATATATTTGAGAAGAATAGAAAAGTTGGTTGCATATGCCTTGTGGTTTGAAGAGATGAGATCCGGATCGTCGTCGGGGGCACCGTTGCGGCGGCTCGGCGTGCTCTGGCTGATGCTGCTGGCGGGCTGTCAGACGGCGCCCCCGCTCCCGCCGGCGCCGTTGCCGGTGCCGCCGCCGGTGGCGGCACCGACGCCGCCCAAGCCGCCGCTGATCGGGCTGGCGCTGGGCGGCGGTGCCGCGCGCGGCTTCGCCCACATCGGCGTGATCCAGGTGCTCGAGGAAGCCGGCATCCGCCCGGACCTGGTCATCGGCACCTCGGCCGGCAGCCTGGTGGCGACGCTTTACGCGTCGGGCAAGAGCGGCGCCGAACTGGCCACGCTGGCGCAGGCGATGGACAGCGGCGCGATCGCCGATTGGGGTTTCCCCGGGCGCGGATTGATCCGCGGCGAGGCGCTGGCGCGCTACGTGCGCGAGCACACCGCGCACAAGCGCATCGAGCAGATGAAGCTGCCGCTCGGCATCGTCGCCACCGACCTCGACAGCGGCGAGGGCATCGTCTTTCGCATCGGCGACCCCGGCGCCGCGGTGCGTGCGTCCAGCGCCGTACCGGCGGTGTTCCAGCCGGTGCGCATTGGCACGCGCGAATACGTCGACGGTGGCCTGGTGGCGCCGGTGCCGGTGCGCTACGCGCGGCAGATGGGGGCGCAGGTGGTGATCGCGGTGGACATCAACGAAGCGCCCGACGGCGCGGCCACCGGGGACGCCATGCGCATGCTGCTGCAGACCTTCTCGATCATGGGGCGCAGCATCAACCGCTTCGAGCTGGCCGAGGCCGACATCGTGCTGCGGCCGAAGCTGGCGGGCGTGGCCGGCACCGACTTCACGGCGCGCACGCGCTCGATCCAGGCAGGACGCGAGGCGGCGCAGGCGGCGTTGGCCGCGCTGCGGGTGAAGATTCTCGAGGACACGCGCTGAACGCGCAAAAGAAAAGGCCCGGCAGCAGCCGGGCCTAAGATACCTCGAGAGGGGTTGTCACAAGGTACCGAGGAGACAACCATCCACGGTTACTGCAGCCTGAACAACCGCAGCCACGGTGTGATGCGAGGTCGCCCCGGAAAGTTCCGTCGAAGGGGCGTCGGCCCCCCCGCGGCCTCAGGCGCGCTTGGCCTTCGAGCCGGCTTGCGCGGCCTTGACGGCGGTGTTGGTCACGGCCGTGAAGTTGGCTTCGGCGACGTCGGCGGCCTGCTTGGCGGCCTTGCTCACGCTTTCGTAGGCGTTGTTCGCGGCGGCCATGGCCGACTTGACCAGCGCCACGGCGTTTTCGCTGCCGGCCGGCGCGTTCTTCAGCGCGCTGTCGACGGTCGACGCGAAGGCCTTCTGCGCTTCGGCGAACTGGGCTTCGGCGACCTTGGTCACTTCGGCTTGCGTCGCGGCGGCGATGTCGTACAGGTGACGGCTGTAGGAGGCGGCCTTTTCGGCGGCCGGCTGCAGCATCGTCGCTTGCAGCGCCAGCAGTTCCTGCGCGTCCTTCACCGACAGGGCGGCGCGGGTGTGGTCGGCGGCCTCGCCGAGCGCGGCCTTGGCGACCTGCAGATTCAGTTCGACGAGCTTCTCGACGCCTTCGAATGCCTTGTTGGTCAGGCCGAAGAGGGTTTCGACATTGGCCTTCTGGGCGGCAACGACTTGTTCGGCGGTCAGCATGGTACGGGCTCCTGGTGGGGTTGAGGTTCAGACAATCTTTGCTGCGCTGCAGCATGGACGGAAGTATAGAGGCATCGAAGCGGATTGCAAGCACTTTTTGTTGCACCGCAGCATCCTTCTGGAGCGCTGGCCCTGGTGAACAATCCCGATGCATGAAACCGAACCGGCCCACGGCGGCTGCCGCCCGCTTCCCGTCATGAGCGCCGACCGCCTGCGTGTGCTGGTGGCTCGTGCCGTGTTCGACGAGGTGATCCAGAGCCTGCAGCAGCATTTCGACGTGCGGGACAACCCGCACGATGCGGCATGGACGCAGGACGAGCTGATCCAGCGGCTGCAGGGCGCGGCGGGTGTCTTCGTCACCGGCACCGAGGCCATCGACGCGAGGCTGCTCGACGCCTGCCCGCAGCTGCGTGCGGTGTGCTCGATGGCCGTCGGCTACAACAACATCGACCTGGCGGCATGCACCGCACGAGGCGTGCTGGTGAGCAATGCGCCCGACGTGCTGACCGAGACCACCGCCGACTTCGGCTTCGCGCTGATGATGGC
>DAORHX010000155.1:0-8266 GCA_035438245.1 Rubrivivax sp. | reverse complement strand
AACCACTGCACGCCGGCATTCCTGGCCGACGAGGCCCGGCGCCTGGCCAAGGCGCATGCGCTGCAGCTCGACGTGCTCGGCCGCAAGGAACTCGAGAAGCTCGGCATGGGCTGCCTACTGGCCGTGGCGCAAGGGTCGTCGCAGCCGCCGAGGTTCATCGTGCTGCAGTACCGCGGCGCGGCCAGGACGGCGCCGCCGGTGGTGCTGGTCGGCAAGGGCATCACCTTCGACACCGGCGGCATCTCGATCAAACCTGCCGCCGAGATGGACGAGATGAAGTTCGACATGGGGGGTGCCGCCAGCGTGCTGGGCACCTTCCACGCGGTGGCTGCGCTGCAACCGAAGATCAATCTGATCGGGCTGATCCCGGCCTGCGAGAACATGCCGGGCGGCGCTGCCGTCAAGCCCGGTGACGTGGTCACCAGCCTGTCCGGCCAGACGGTGGAGATCCTCAACACCGACGCCGAGGGCCGCCTGATCCTGTGCGACGCGCTGACCTACGCCGAGCGCTTCAAGCCGGCCGCGGTGGTCGACATCGCCACGCTGACCGGCGCCTGCGTGATCGCGCTCGGCCACCACCGCAGCGGCCTGTTCAGCAGCGACGACGCGCTGGCCGGCGCACTCGAGCGCGCCGGCCAGGCGGCGCTCGACCCGTGCTGGCGCATGCCGCTGGACGACGAATACGACGAGGGCCTGAAGAGCAACTTCGCCGACATGGCCAACGTCGGCCCGCGCGCCGGCGGTGCCATCACCGCGGCGATGTTCCTCAAGCGCTACACGGCCAAGTACCCGTGGGCGCATCTGGACATCGCCGGCAGCGCATGGAAGTCCGGTGCCGCCAAGGGCGCGACCGGACGACCGGTGGCGCTGCTGACGCAGTTCGTGCTGGACCGGGCTGGCTAGGAACGTGCCGCAGGTCGAGTTCCACACCGGCGTGGCCACGCCGGTGCACTTTGCCTGCCGGCTGCTGCGCAAGGCCTACCGGCAGCAGGTGGCGGTGCTCGTCAGCGCGCCGCCGGACACGCTGGGTGCGCTGGACCGCGAGTTGTGGACCTTCGAGGCGCAGGAGTTCGTGCCGCACCTGCGTGTGCGGCCCGGGCAGGCGCTGGATGCCGCACTGCGCCGCACGCCGATCTGGCTGTGCGAAGGCATGCCGCCGCGCCCGCACCCGGCGGTGCTGGTCAACCTGGGCGGACAGCCGCCGGACGGCGGCGAGCCGTTCGCACGCATCATCGAGATCGTGCCCGCCGCCGACGACGACGCGCGGCGCAGCGCGCGCGCGCGCTGGCGCGCCTACGAGGCGCGCGGCTGGGCCATCCGGCACCACGCACCGGCGGCGGGCTGAAAAGCAACTCTGGCGGACCCCGATACCGGAATGCCTTGTCAATCCCTTATGATCACCGCCACATTTTTCTGTGGGAACCCCCGTATGAACAAGTTCACCCTGTCGGTTGTCGCTTCCGCCGCCGTGCTGTTGGCGGCGTGTGGCAAGAAGGAGGAAGCGCCGAAGGCGGCGGCGGTAACGCCCGCTCCGGCCGCCGCGCCGGCGCCGGCGACCGAGCTGGTCATCAAGATCGGCCACGTCGGCCCGACCAGCGGCGCGATCGCCCACCTCGGCAAGGACAACGAGATGGGTGCGCGCATGGCGATCGAGGATCTGAACGCCAAGGGCGTGATGATCGGTGGCCAGAAGGCGAAGTTCGAGCTGCTCGCCGAAGACGATGCCGGCGATCCGAAGCAAGGCACGGCCGTGGCGCAGAAGCTGGCCGATGCCAAGGTGCAGGGCGTCGTGGGCCACCTGAACTCGGGCACGTCGATCCCGGCTTCGCAGGTCTACAGCACCGCCGGCATCCCGCAGATCTCGCCGTCGGCCACCAATCCGAAGTTCACGCGCCAGGGCTTCAAGACCACGTTCCGCGTGGTCGCCGACGACGTGCACCTGGGCGGCACCCTCGGCAAGTACGCCGTGGGCGAGCTGAAGGGCAAGAGCATCGCCGTCATCGATGATCGCACGGCCTATGGCCAGGGCGTGGCCGACGAGTTCGAGAAGGCCGTCAAGGCCGCCGGCGGCAACACGCTGGACCGCCAGTTCACCACCGACAAGGCCACCGACTTCACCGCCATCCTGACCGCGATCAAGGCGAAGAAGCCCGACGTGGTGTTCTTCGGCGGCATGGACGCGGTCGCCGGCCCGATGATGCGGCAGATGAAGCAGCTCGGCATCAACGCCAAGTTCGTCGGCGGCGACGGCATCTGCTCGAGCGAGCTGCCCAAGCTGGCGGCCGGCGCGATGGCCGACGGCCAGGTGGTGTGCGCCGAGGCCGGTGGCGTCGAAGGCGAGCAGAAGGCCGGCATGGACGCGTTCCGCGAGAAGTTCAAGGCCAAGAACAACGTCGACGTCCAGGTCTATGCACCGTATGTGTACGACGCGGTGATGGTCATGGCCGCAGCGATGGAAAAGGCCGGCTCGGCCGATCCGGCCAAGTACCTGCCCGAACTGGCCAAGACCGACGGCTACAAGGGCGTGACCGGCACGATCGGCTTCGACGAGAAGGGCGACATCAAGAACGGCGCGCTGACCCTGTACACCTACAAGGACGGCAAGCGCGAGCAGATCGCCGTCGTGCGCTGAACCCGCGGTTGCCCCGCAGCACAGCAAGGCGCCCCGAGGGGCGCCTTTTTCATGCGCCGTCGCGGCGCGGCAGGCGGTCGAACAGCCGGCACAGCGTGGCCAGCCGCTGCCCGTGCCAGTCGTGCACCTGGCTCCACTGCATGCGCCACTGCCACCAGCCTTCGCTCTGGCCGGGAAAGTTCATGCGCGACTCGCCCGGCAGCGACAGCACATCCTGCATCGCGACGATCGCCGTGTCGGCGACCGACGCGCAGGCGGCGCGGATCAGTGCCCAGGCCATGTCGTGGCCGTCGGTGCCCAGGTAGGCGCGCGCGAACTCGCGTTCGTGCTCGCCGGCACCCGCCCACCAGCCCAGCGTCGTGTCGTTGTCGTGCGTGCCCGGGTAGACCACCGTGTCGCATTCGTGGTGATGCGGCAGGAAGGTGTTGCGGGCATCGCCGGCGAACGCGAACTGCAGGATGCGCATGCCGGGGAAATGGAAGCGCCGGCGCAGCGCTTCGACGTCGGGCGTGATGACGCCCAGGTCCTCGGCGATGATCGGCATCGGCCCGAGCGCGGCGTTGATGGCCTTGAACAGGTCGGCGCCGGGGCCAGGCCGCCACTGGCCGTGCACGGCGGTGGGCTCGTCGGCCGGAATCGCCCAGTAGCCGGCAAAGCCGCGGAAGTGGTCGATGCGCACGACGTCGACCAGCTCGAACACGCAGCGCAGGCGTCGCACCCACCAGGCAAAGCCGTCGCGCGCATGCACGTCCCAGCGGTACAGCGGGTTGCCCCAGCGCTGGCCGGTGCGGCTGAAGAAGTCCGGCGGCACCCCCGCCACCGCGGTGGGCCGGCCGTCGTCGCCCAGCTCGAACAGCCCCTGGTGCGCCCAGGCGTCGGCGCTGTGGTGGGCGACGAAGATCGGCACGTCGCCGACGATCTGCACGCCGCGCTGGTTGGCGTAGTCCTTCAGCCGCAGCCACTGGCGGAAGAAGCACCACTGGCCGAACTTCCAGAACTCGATGCGTTCGGCGTGCTCGCGTCGGGCATGCGCCAGCGCCGCCTCGTCGCGCCGCGCCAGCGCCTCGGGCCAGTCGCACCAGCTGCGTGGCGCATGCGCTTCGTCCAGCGCCATGAACAGCGCGTGGTCGTCCAGCCAGTCGCCGTGACGGTGGCAGAACCGTGCGAACTGCTGTCGCCGCTCGTCGTGCGGCGGCAGCGCGAGGAAGCGGCCGGCCGCCAGCGCCAGGCGCTGCATGCGAAAGGGCACGACCTCGGCATAGTCGACCCGCTGCGGCAGCAGCGCGGGCGTGGGCGCCACCTCATGGGCCGTCAGCCAGCCCTGCTGCTGCAGCTCGTGGAGGTCGACGAGCAGCAGGTTGCCGGCGAAGGCCGAGCTGCTGGCATAGGGCGAATTGCCGGCGCCGATGCCGTTCAGCGGCAGGATCTGCCACAACGACTGCCCGGCCGAGACCAGCCAGTCGACGAAATGGTAGGCCGCACTGCCGCAGTCGCCGCTGCCGTGCACGCCCGGCAGCGAGGTCGGATGCAGCAGCACGCCGCTGGCCCGTGCAAAGCGCACCGTGTCAATCCTCCGGCTGGCGCTGCAGCAGCGCCAGGCTGCGCGCGGCCAGCACGCCGGGCGCGGCGTCCGCGGCCGCGCTGTCCAGCAGCGTGCGCCAGCGCCCGGCAGGCAGGTCGAACCGCAGTTCATGCTCGCCCGGGTTGAACAGCAGCAGCAGCGGCCGTGGGCCTCGCCCGGGGCGCTCGATCAGCAGGCCGATGCCTTCGTGCACGCCCCGATGCCAGTCGCCCGTCGATGGCGTGTGCCCGTCGGGCAGCCGCCAGCGCAGGCCGGGCCGATCGGCCGCGTCGTCGTACCAGTCGTCGGCCAGCGGCAGCTGCTCGCGGCGCAGCGCGATCAGCCGGGCGCAGAACGCCGTCAGCTGTTCGTCGGCTTGCGACCAGTCGATCCAGGTGGTCGGGTTGTCCTGGCAGTAGGGGTTGTTGTTGCCTTGCTGGCTGTGGCCGAGCTCGTCGCCGGCGGCCAGCATCGGCGTGCCTTGTGCCAGCAGCAGCGTGGCCAGCAGCGCGCGCTGCAGCCGAGCGCGCAGCGCCTGCACCGCGGCGTCGTCGCTGGGGCCTTCGACGCCGCAGTTCCAGCTCAGGTTGTGCGCATGGCCGTCGCGGTTGTCCTCGCCGTTGGCGTGGTTGTGGCGCTGGTCGTAGCTGACCAGGTCGCGCAGCGTGAAGCCGTCGTGAGCGACGATGTAGTTCAGCGACGCCGACGGCGCACGGCCGTCGTGCCGGAACAGCTCGGACGAAGCGCACAGCCGGCGCGCGAAATCGCCGCGCGTGCACGGATGTCCGAGCCAGCCGGCGCGCACCGTGTCGCGGAAGCGGTCGTTCCATTCGGCCCAGCCGGCAGGAAACTGGCCGAGCCGATAGCCGCCGGGCCCGATGTCCCAGGGCTCGGCGATCAGCTTGACGCGCGCCAGCACCGGGTCCTGTGCCAGGCTGGCGAAGAAGGCGGCATGGCGCTCGAAGCCGTGCGCGCCGCGCCCCAGCACCGTCGCCAGGTCGAAGCGGAAGCCGTCGACATGCATCTGCTGCACCCAGTAGCGCAGGCTGTCCATGACCATCTGCAGCACGCGCGGGTGGCTCAGGTTCAGCGTGTTGCCGCAACCGGTGTGGTTCTCGTAGCGCCCGCCGTCGGCCAGGCGGTACCAGCTGGCGTTGTCCAGCCCGCGCCAGCTCAGCGTCGGCCCGGCCGCGTCGGTTTCGGCCGTGTGGTTGAAGACGACGTCGAGGATCACCTCGATGCCGGCGGCGTGAAGCCGCTGCACCATGCGGCGGAACTCGTCGCGCAGCGCGCGGCCGTCGCTGCCCGTCGTGCCGTAGCGCGGCTCGGGGCAGAAGAAGGCCAGCGTGTTGTAGCCCCAGTGGTTGCGCAGCCCCAGGCGCACCAGCCGCTCCTCGTCGATGAAGCGCTGCACCGGCAGCAGGCTCACTGCGGTGATGCCCAGGCGCGTGAAGTGCGCGATCGCCGCGTCCGACGCCAGCCCGGCGAAGCAGCCGCGTTCGGCCTCGGGCACGCCCGGGTGGCGCTGGCTGAAACCGCGCACGTGCACCTCGTACAGCACGCTGTGGGCCCACGGCGTGGCCGGCGGCGCATCGCCCTGCCAGGCGAAGTCGTCGTCGTCGACGACGCGCGCCTTCAGCGCCAGCGCGCCGTTGTCGCGCGCGTCGCTGCGCTGCGGGTCGTCGCCGGCATGGCCGCGGTGCAGCTCGCTCCAGGCGAAGCGGCCGACGGTCTCGCGCGCGTAGGGGTCGAGCAGCAGCTTGTGCGGGTTGAAACGGTGGCCGTGCTGCGGCTGCCACGGGCCGTGTGCGCGCAGGCCGTAGACGAGCCCGGCGCGCGCGGCGCCGAGGTGGCCGTGCCAGACATCGCCGCTGCGCCGGGGCAGCGGCAGCCGTGCCAGCTCTTCGCCGCCGTCGTCGTCGTACAGGCACAGCTCGATGGCCGTGGCATGCGCCGAGAACACCGCGAAGTTGACGCCGCGCGCGTCGACGCTCGCGCCCAGCGGCCAGGGACTGCCGGGCGTGAGCCGCGGCCCGGCGTTCAGGCCGTCCATTCGAACATCACGGTGGCCAGCGGCGGCAGATCGATGACGATCGAATCGCTGCGGCCGTCGCAGCCCAGCGGTTGGCTGTCGGCCTGGCCGAGCGGTGTGCCGACGTTGCTGCCGCCGTACCAGGCCGAGTCGGTGTTCAGCCGCTCGCGCCAGCGCCCGGCACGCGGCACGCCGACGCGCCAGCCGCGGCGCACCACCGGCGTGAAGTTGCAGACCACGAGCATCAGCGCCGCGCCGCCGCGGCTGCGGCGCACGAAGCTGAGCACGCTGTGCGCGGCGTCGCTGTGCGAGATCCACTCGAAGCCGTCGGCGTCGAAGTCGCGCTGGTGCAGCGCCGCGCAGTCGCGCAGCGTCAGGTTCAGGTCGCGCACCAGCGCCTTCACGCCGGCATGCAGCGGGTCGTCGTTGAGGTGCCAGTCGAGGCTGCGGTCGTGGTCCCATTCGCGTTCCTGCGCGAACTCGCTGCCCATGAACAGCAGCTTCTTGCCCGGGTGGCCGAACATGAAGCCGTAGTACGCGCGCAGGTTGGCGAACTTCTGCCAGCGGTCGCCGGGCATCTTGTTCAGCATCGAGCCCTTGCCGTGCACCACCTCGTCGTGCGACAGCGGCAGCACGAAGTTCTCGTTGAACGCGTACATCAGGCCGAAGCTCATCTCGCCGTGGTGGTACTTGCGATGCGCGGGGTCGCGCGACATGTACTTCAGCGTGTCGTGCATCCAGCCCATGTTCCACTTGTAGTGGAAGCCCAGCCCCCCGGCATACGGTGGGCGCGACACCCCGGGGAACGCGGTCGACTCCTCGGCCAGCGTCACCGCTTGCGGCCGCTGCACGCCGACGACTTCGTTGGCGCGCTTGAGGAAGGCGATGGCCTCCAGGTTCTCGCGCCCGCCGTACTGGTTGGGCAGCCACTCGCCGGGCTTGCGGCTGTAGTCGCGGTACAGCATCGAGGCGACCGCGTCGACGCGCAGGCCGTCGACGTCGTAGCGCTCCAGCCAGTACAGCGCGCTGCCGACGAGGAAGTTCTGCACCTCGGTGCGCCCGAAGTTGTAGATCAGCGTGTTCCAGTCGTTGTGGAAGCCCTCGCGAGGGTCGGCGTACTCGTACAGCGGCGTGCCGTCGAAACGCGTCAGTCCGTGCGCATCGGTGGGGAAGTGCGCCGGCACCCAGTCGAGCAGCACGCCCAGCCCGGCGGCATGCGCGCGCTCGACGAAGCGCTGGAAGCCGGCAGGCTCGCCGAAGCGCGCGGTCGGCGCATACAGGCCGAGCGTCTGGTAGCCCCACGAGCCATCGAACGGGTGCTCGGTCACCGGCAGCAGCTCCAGGTGGGTGAAACCCATCCACGCCGCGTACGACACCAGCTCGTCGGCCAGCTCATCCCAGTTCAGCCAGCGGTTGCCGTCTTCGACCTTGCGTCGCCACGAGCCCAGGTGCACCTCGTAGATGCTGATCGGCGCGTCCAGCGCGTTGGCGCGCTGGCGTTCGGGCGAGGCCGCTCGCAGCGCCGGCAGCGGCGCCACCACGCTGGCGGTGGCCGGGCGCAGCTCGGCCTGGCGCGCATAGGGGTCGACCTTCTGCGGCAGCAGGTGGCCGTCGCGCGCCAGCAGCTCGAACTTGTAGCGCGCGCCTGCCGCCACACCGGGCAGGAAGATCTCCCACACGCCGCATTCGCGGCGCAGCCGCAGCGGATGGCGGCGCCCGTCCCAGTGATTGAAGTCGCCGACCACGCTGACGCGCAGCGCATTCGGCGCCCACACCGCGAAGCTGCAGCCGGCCACGCCTTCGTGGGTGCGCGGTGTCGCGCCGAGGATCTCGAACGGCCGCAGGTGCGAGCCTTCGGCCAGCAGCCAGGCGTCCATTTCGCCGAGCACCGGGCCGAAGCGATACGGGTCGTCGAGCAGCGCCTGCTGGCCGTCGGCCCAGCGCACCTGCAGCCGGTAGCCGGCCTTGTCGGGCAGTGCGCCTTCGAACACGCCGGCCGCATCGCGGCGCGTCAGTTCGGCCAGCAACGCGCCGCTGCCGG
>DAORHX010000154.1:0-8302 GCA_035438245.1 Rubrivivax sp. | reverse complement strand
GCCGCGCGCATCGCGCAGCGGCTGCAGGCCACGCTGCAAGGCTGGCGCGGCGCGCCGCTGCAGCTGCTGCACAACGCCGACCCCGACATCGCGGTGGCACGCGGCGCAGTGGCCTACGCGCTGGCGCGGCGCGGCCAGGCACCTGCCATCGGCGGCGGCTCGGCGCGCAGCTATTTCCTGGTCGTCGATGGCGGCCCACGCGATGCGACAGCGCGCGGCGTGTGCGTGCTGCCGCGCGGCACCGAGCCCGGACACGAAGTGCCGTTGGCGGAGCGCAGCTTCGCGCTGACGAGCGGCCAGCCGGTGCGCTTCGACCTGGTGGCCACCACCACCGGCCAGGCGCGCTCCGGCGAGCTGGTCGAGCTGGCCGAACTGGACGCGCAACCGCTGCCGCCGCTGGCGGCGGTGCTGCCCGGCGACGATTCATCGCGGCGCGAGCTGCCGGTGCGGCTGGCCTCGATGCTGACCGAGGTCGGCACCTTGGCGCTGCACTGCATCGCCGCCGATGACCCGGCGCGGCGCTGGCAGCTCGAGTTCCAGCTTCGCGGCGATGCGAACACGCCGGCCCCCGTCGGCCTGCCGCCACGCTTCGATGACGCGCTGGCGGCGATCGAGCGCGTGTTTGGCGCGCGCGACCGGCAGGCCGACCCGAAGGCGGTGAAGCAGTTGCGCGCCCGGCTCGAAGCGCTGCTGGGGCCGCGTGCGCGCTGGCCGCTGGCCAGGCTGCGAGCGCTGCACGACGCCTTGGCGCAGCGCGCGAAGGCACGCCGCCGCTCGGCCGATCACGAGCGGCAGTGGCTGAGCCTGGCCGGCTGGTGCCTGCGCCCCGGTTTCGGCGACGCGCTCGACGGCTGGCGCGCCGAGCAGCTTTGGCCCTTGTACGAACAGGGCGTGCAGCACGGCCACGATGCACAGGTCAACGCCGAGTGGTGGACGCTGTGGCGGCGCGTCGCCGGCGGCCTGGACGAAGCGGCGCAGCAGCGGCTGCTGCAGGACTTCGCGTTCACGCTGCGCGGCGCCGAACTCGGCAGCGACGCGCAGCGCCCGCCGCGGCTGGTCAAGGGCGGCTGGGACGACATGATGCGTCTCGGCGCCTCGCTGGAACGCATCGCGCCCGAGCACAAGGCCGAGGTCGGCGACTGGCTGGTCGCGCAGCTGAAGCGCAACACCAGCCCGTGGACCGTGTGGGCCATCGGCCGGCTGGGGGCACGCGTGCCCTTCCACGGCAGCGCGCACGCCGTCGTCGCCGCCGATCGCGCGGCGCCCTGGCTGGCCGCGCTGCTGGCGCTGGACTGGAAGCGTGTGGAGGGCGCTGCGGCGGCAGCGGCGAACCTGGCGCGACTGAGCGGCGACCGTGCGCGCGACTTCGATGCCGAGCTGCGTCAGCAGGTGATCGACCGGCTGCAAGCCGCCCAGGCGGCGCCGAGCTGGATCGAGCGCGTACGCGAGGTGGTGGCGCTGGACGAAGCCGGCGAACGCGGCGTGTTCGGCGAGGCCTTGCCGCTGGGCTTGAAGCTGATCGGCTGAACCCCGCGCCGCGTGCGCGTCACTCGGCCATCGTGTCGCCCGAGCCGCCGGCCTCCTTCGGGAAGTCCTTGAACTTCGGCAGCCCGTCGCGGATCGGCAGCACCGACTCGGCGTAGTTGACGTGCAGCGTCGGCTTGAACATCGCGTGCGGCAGCAGCGCCGCGTAGACATCGGTCAGGCCCATCGCAGGCAGCTCGGCCAGCAGATGGCCGCCGCACTGCTGGCACCATTTGCGCTGGCTGTTCGGCGTGCGGTTGAAGCTGCCGATGTGCTCGGCGCCCTGGGTGACCTGCACCGCATCCGACGGCCACAGCGTCAGCGCACTGATCGGGCTGGCCGACCAGTGCCGGCACGAGCTGCAGTGGCAGTAGCCCATGATCGCGGGCTCGCCGCTGACGCGCAGCTTCACGCTGCCGCAAAAACACGCTGTGTCGTATTGAGCCATGTCACCTCCGCTGCGCTGTGCTTTGGCGACCCGTGCGGCGGCGCCGTCCGCGCGGGTCGAGCCCAGCCTGGCTGCCGCGAGTCGCCGGTCGGCGGGGCTGCGCTATTCTGCAAGCGTCACCGCTTGCCGCACACGCCATGGCCCTGATCAAGTACCTGACCGACATCCACCTCGAAGCCGGCGCGCGCAAGCTGCTCGCCGCGGAATGCGACCGGCTCGCCATGCGGCGCCCGCTGATCGTCACCGACGCTGGCGTGCGCGCCGCGGGCGTGTTGCAGCAGGTGCTGGACGCGCTGCCGGCGGCGCTGGGCGAGGCGGTGTTCGACGCCACGCCGTCCAACCCCACCGAAGCCGCGGTACGCGCCGCGACGGCGCTGTTCGCGCAGCAGCGCTGCGACGGGCTGATCGCCGTCGGCGGCGGCTCGGCCATCGACTGCGCCAAGGGTGTGGCGATCGCGGCGCGCCACGACGGGCCGCTGGCGAGCTACGCGACGATCGAAGGCGGCAGCGTCAGGATCAGCGAGGCCTGCGTGCCGCTGATCGCCGTGCCCACGACGGCCGGCACCGGCAGCGAGGTGGCTCGCGGCGCCATCGTCATCGTCGACGATGGCCGCAAGCTCGGTTTCCATTCGTGGCACCTGCTGCCCAAGGCCGCGATCTGCGACCCGGAACTCACACTCGGCCTGCCGCCGGGGCTGACTGCCGCCACCGGCATGGACGCGATTGCGCACTGCATGGAAACCTTCATGGCGCCGCCCTTCAACCCGCCGGCCGACGGCATCGCGCTCGACGGCTTGGCGCGCGGCTGGGCGCACATCGAACGCGCCACGCGCGACGGCCGGGACCTGGATGCACGTTTGCAGATGATGAGTGCGTCGGCGCAGGGCGCGCTGGCCTTCCAGAAGGGCCTGGGCTGCGTGCACTCGCTGAGCCACTCGCTCGGCGGCGTCAACCCGAAGCTGCACCACGGCACGCTCAACGCGATGTTCCTGCCGGCGGTGATCGGCTTCAACGCGCAGGCCGAATCGATGGTGAAGGAACGGCGGCTCGAACGCATGGCGCAGGCCATCGGCGCGGCCGGCGGCAGCGAAGTGCCCGACGCGATCCGCGCGCTGAACCGGCGCCTGGGCCTGCCCACCGGGCTGGCGGCGATGGGCGTGCAGCGCGAGTGCTTCGACCGCGTCATCGAAGGCGCGCTCGCCGACCACTGCCACAAGACCAACCCGCGCATCGCCAGCGCCGACGACTACCGCGCGATGCTCGAACAGTCGATGTGAGAGAGGCCCCGATGAGCGACAGTCCGCCTTCCCCTGGCCCACGCAAACGCGGGCCGCCGCGACGCATCGAGGTCGCACGCATCGAGCGGCTGAGCCCGCGCATGCTGCGCATCGGCTTCGTCGGCCCCGACCTGCACGACTTCGCATGGCGCGGCCCCGCCGGGCACCTGAAGCTGGTCGTGCCCGCGGCGGGCGAGCACGAAGCGCCGATGCCGACGCCCGACGGTCCGCGCTCGCCGTTGATGCGTACCTACACGCCGCGCCGCTTCGATGCCGTGGCCCAGCGCCTGGACATCGACTTCGTGCTGCACGACCATGGCCCGGCCGGCCGCTGGGCGATGCGCGCCCGCGTCGGCGACCGGCTGGCGATGCTCGGCCCCGCGCCGGGCTATGTGATCGACCCCGAAGCCGCGTGGTTCCTGCTGATCGGCGACGACACCGCGCTGCCGGCCTTCGAGACGATCCTCGACGAACTGCCGGCCAGCGCTCGCGCGATCGTGCGGGTCGAGGTCAGCGACATGGGCGAGGCGCGCCCCTTGCGCAGCGCGGCGGCCGTCGACATCCGCTGGCTGCCACGCGGCGAAGACCCGCGGCGCGCCGGCGAAGGCCTGCTCGCGGCGCTGCGCGAGATGCCGGCATTGCCCGTTGGCCCCGGCCGCGTCTACGTCGGCTGCGGAGCGCGCGCGATGCGCCTGCTGCGCGCGCAGTTGCTCGAAGGGCACGGCGTCGATCGCGCCCGGCTGGTAACCCGCGGCTACTGGCAACTGGGCGAATCCAACCACCCCGACCACGACTACGGCGACGCCGAAAGCTGAAGGCTCGCGCAAGAGGGCGGCCCACGACGCGTGGCCATCATCGCGGCCGGCTCGCCCCCGCGAAGGTGGCCGCATCGGGCTCCAGCGGCAGGCGCAGCGCATTGCCCAGGTAGCTGACGGTGCGGTAGAAGCCGGCCAGCATCAGCAACTCCAGCATCGCTTCGTCGCTGAAGTCCGCACGCAGTTGCTGCCACAGCGCGTCGTCGATGTCACAGCCGTGGTGCAGGGCATCGCACAGGCGCAGCAGCGTCTGCTCCGGCGCCGGCCAGCAGGCATCGCCCGGCACGCCGTGCACCAGCGAGGCGAGCTGCGCGTCGGTGAAGCCGACGCGCGCGCCAAAGATCGCGACATGCACGCCCCATTCGTACTCGCAGCCGCACAGCGCGGTGGTGCGGTCGATCACGATCTCGCGCTGGCGCAGCGTCAGGTGGCCGCGGTCGAGCAGCCCGCCGGCGAAGAACTTGCCGAACAGCCGCGGGTCGCGCGCCAGCGTGGTGAACAGCCGCAGCGGCGGTTTGCCGGGGGGCATCGTGCGCTCGAGCCAGGCCTGGACCTCGGCCGGGAACGGGGGCTGGGCGGGGGCGATGCGGGCGTCCATGGCGGCTCCAATGCTACATTTTCGATAGCAAAGCATAGATCCGATGCTATGAAAAGTAAAGCAAGTGCCCCCCGTGTCGGCCGAGCCGTGCGCGGCTCGAAGAGCGGGCGGCCGATCATGGTCGCGCTGGACCTGCTGGGCCGGCGCGGCAGCCTGCGCATCCTGTGGGAGCTGCGCGCGGGCCTGCCGCTGACCTTCCGCGTGCTGCAGGATGCCGCGCAGACCAACCCGAGCCTGCTGAACACGCGGCTGAAGGAGCTGCGCGAGGCCGGCCTGGTGGAACACCTGGGCGACGGCTATCAGCTCACGGCCAGCGGCCGCGAGTTGCTGAGCGCGCTGCAGCCGCTGTCGGCCTGGGCGCCGCGCTGGGCGGCGAAGCAGGCGCGCATCGCGGGTGAAGTCTGATGCAGTCGATCGCATTGGGCCGAGTGGCAACGTCCGGCGCAAAGCAGCCGCAATACGAACAGCCTTCACCGCAGAGACGCGGAGGACGCAGAGGTTCGCAGAGGAAAACGGGAAGCCTTCTTCTCCATGTATTTCCTCTGCGCTTTCTCTGCGTACTCTGCGCCTCCGCGGTGAAGGTATTGGCTGTTTGCAATTCGGCAGCTTTGCGCCGCAAACGGCCTCTGGTACAGGAATCCGTATAAGCTGGCCGCCGACCGTCAGAGGATCAGCACATGCCAGCGGCCATCATCACCCCGCAAGCCGCGCCCTGCGGCGTCGTCGTTCGCGGCATCGACCTGCGCGAAGCGCTGGCCGCCGACACCGTGGCACGGCTGCGCCAGGCCTGGCTCGAACACCAGGTGCTGGCCTTCCCCGACCAGGACCTGTCGCTCGACGACCTGGAGCGCATCGCGTTGCACTTCGGCCCGTACGGCACCGATCCGTTCTTCGGCAGCGTGCCAAGCCACCCGCACATCGCGCAGGTACGGCGCGATGCCGACGAGAAGACGAAGATCTTCGCCGAGACCTGGCATTCGGACTGGAGCTTCCTGCCGGCGCCGCCGCGGGCCACGCTGCTTTACGGCAACGTCGTCCCGCCGGTCGGCGGCGACACGCTGTTCGCCAACCAGGTCGCCGCCTGGGACGCGCTGCCCCCTTCGATGAAGGCACTGCTGCGCGACAAGCAGGGCATCCATTCGGCGCGCCGCGGCTACGCGCGCGAAGGCATGTACGGAGAGCGCGACCAGGGCCGCTCGATGGCCATCCGCTACGGTGACGACGCGCTGGCGACGCAGACGCACCCGATCGCGCGCGTGCACCCGGAGACCGGCCGCACCGCGCTGTTCGTCAGCCCCGGCTACACCATCGGCATCGAGGGCCTGGACGACGGCGAGGCCCAAGCGCTGCTGGTCGAGCTGTTCCACCACCAGGTGCGCGAGGACTTCGTCTACCGCCACCGCTGGTCGGCGGGCATGCTGCTGATGTGGGACAACCGCTGCGTGATCCACGCCGCCACCGGCGGCTACGACGGCCACGCGCGGCTGCTGCACCGCATCACGCTGGCCGAGCGCGCAACGCACTCCGCCTAAGCCAGGGCCGGTTCTTCCTGGCCCATGGCCTGGCGCAGGTGCGCGATCAGCGCATCGTCCGAGTAGGGTTTGCCGAGCAGCACGCTGACGCCGGCCGCGTCGGCCTGCTCGCGATGGCGCTCGTCGGCGGCAGTGATCATGATCACCGGCAGCCGCGCGCTGCGTGCGTCGGCGCGGATGTGGCGCGTCAGCTCGAAGCCGTCCATGCCCGGCATCTCGACGTCGGTGATGACGATGTCGGGCAGTTCGGCCTGCAGGTGCTGCAGCGCTTCGAGCCCGTCGGCCGCATAGCTGACGCGGTACTGATGCTGCCCCAGCAGGCGCCCTGTCTTGATGCGCACGACCTTGGAATCGTCGGCGATCAGCACCAGCGTCTGCGCCGGGCTCTTGGGCCCGCGCGGCAGTGCGGCAGCGCGTTCGGCGGCGCGCGTTTTCAATCTCGTCGCGCAGCGCCGGTGCATCGAAGGGCAGGCAGGCGGCGGCCACCCGCTCGGCGCGGGCGGCTTCCAATTCCTCGGGCAGCAGACTGTCTTCGTCACGGGTGATGCCCTGCGCCTGCGCCTTGGCGAGCGCGCGCTGCACGATGGCATCGGGGTTCAGGGCCGCGATCAAGGCCTTGCCCAAGGCGGCCAGCGGCAGACCGCCACTCGCCTTCTCGATGCGCGCCAGCGCCTTGTCGTCCAATTGCTTGTTGAGCCGCACCAGACGGTTGGCGAGTGACAGCACCGTGTCGTCGTCGCGGCTGCCCATGGCCACGCCTTGCAGCAAATCTTTCAGGGCCACGCCGGGTTTCTTCTCCAGCGGGCGGCTCTCGGTCTTCAGCGACTTCTCCACACCCACAGCATCAATCAGCACGAAGCGCGTCTTGGCGCCGTCGGCGCTGTTGCTGACGCGCTTCAGGCTGTCACCATCAAGGCTGCGCACGCCGCGACCCTTCATCTGCTCGTAGTAGCCGCGCGAACGCACATCGCGCATGAACAACAGCACTTCCAACGGTTTCACATCGGTACCGGTAGCGATCATGTCGACGGTCACGGCGATGCGTGGGTTGTAGTCGTTGCGAAAGCTCGCCAGCACGCTGTCGGCGTCTTCCTCGGCGCGATAGGTGACTTTCTTGCAAAAGGCATTCCCCTGCCCGTAGACCTCGCGCAGGATATTGATGATGTCGTCGGCGTGGCTGTCGGTCTTGGCAAAGATGAGGGTCTTGGGGGTTTCCTTGCGCGTCGGGAAGATTTCGGTCTCGACGGCGTGCTTCATAGCCAGGAGCACCTGCCGGATCTGGCTCACGTTCACCACCGAACGGTCCAGTTCCTTGCCCGTGTAGGGCGTGTCTTCCTCGGTCTCGCTCCAGCGCTTCTTGCGCGTCTGCCGGTCGCGATGGTCCACCCACTCGCGTGCTTTCAGCTCGGCGCCCTTGCGGGTGATCTCGGTTTCGATCTCGTAGACGTCGTAACCCACGTTCACGCCATCCGCCACCGACTGCTCATAGGTGTACTCGGCAACGATGTTCTCGTTGAAGAAGCCGAAGGTACGCTTGTCAGGTGTGGCGGTCAGACCGATGAGTGTTGCGTCGAAATAATCCAGCACCTGCTTCCACAGGTTGTAGATGCTGCGATGGCATTCATCGATGACGATGAAGTCGAAGGTCTCCACCGGCACCGCCGGGTTGTAGCGCACCAGCTTTTCCTGCTTGGTGGTCTGCTGGACTTCGTTCAGCGACATGTCTTCGGCCGACTCGTCCATGGGCTCGCCGGACAGAATCGAATACATCCGCTGGATGGTGCTGATGCACACCTGCGAGTGCGGGTCGATGTTGGGCGCCGCGAGGCGCTGCACGTTATACAGCTCGGTGAATTTGCGGCCATCGTCCGGCGGCGTATAGGCCATGAACTCCTGGTGGGCCTGCTTGCCGAGATTTCGGGTATCCACCAGAAACAAAATGCGTTCTGCCCCACCGAACTTGAGCAGGCGATAGACCGAGGTGATGGCGGTAAAGGTCTTGCCCGCGCCGGTAGCCATATGCACCAGAGCCCGGGGCTTGCCCCGCGCCAGCGACCTCTCCAGCCCGGTGACGGCGCTGATCGGGCAGTCGCGCAGGTTCTCTTCGG
>DAORHX010000153.1:0-8310 GCA_035438245.1 Rubrivivax sp. | reverse complement strand
AAGGATGGCGCGATGACCGACCGCGCCTGGGCCGCGATGAAGGCCGAGCCGCGCCATGCCACGGCCTGCGCGTCGGGCAGCACTTCGAGCTGCATGCTCAGAGCCGCGGGTCGTGCCAGCCGCCCGGCGGCGCGATGCGCTGCGCTTCGGCCGGGCCCCAGCTGGCCGGCGCGTAAGGCTGCACCGGCGGCGGTGCGGCCAGCGGCGGATCGACGATGCGCCAGGCTTCCTCGACATAGTCCTCGCGCGCGAACAGCGTCTGGTCGCCCTGCATCGCGTCGCCGAGCACCCGTTCGTAGGCATCGACCTCGCCGGCGCCGGGGTGGCGGCTGGCCAGCATCTCCATCGGCTGGCTCAGCGCATCGTCGTCGCTGGACAGCACGTTCATGCCGATCGCCAGCTGGATGTCGGGGCTGATGCGCAGGCGCACGTGGTTGGCGGCCGGGCTTTGCGCCGAGTACGGCGAGGGCGTGCGCTTGAGCCGCACCATCACCTCGGTGCAGCTGACGGCCATGGCCTTGCCCGCGCGCAGGAAGAAGGGCACGTCCTGCCAGCGCCAGTTGTCGATCCACAGCCGCAGCGCGGCGAAGGTCTCGGTGCCCGAGCCCGCGGCCACGCCGGGCTCGGCCAGGTAGCCGTCGAACTGGCCGCGCACCAGGTCGGCCGGCTGCAGCGTGCGCACCGCGCGCAGCAGCTTGATCTTCTCGTCGCGGATCGATTCGC
Organism: Rubrivivax sp.; assembly: GCA_035438245.1. Taxonomy (GTDB): domain Bacteria; phylum Pseudomonadota; class Gammaproteobacteria; order Burkholderiales; family Burkholderiaceae_C; genus Rubrivivax. The sequence continues at coordinate 7,587 of DAORHX010000153.1, read as the reverse complement.
TGTCCGTGCGCACCGGCGGCTCCATCGCCAGGTTGGTCAGCAGCTGGAACAGGTGGTTCTGCACCACGTCGCGCAGCGCGCCGGTGGCGTCGTAGAAGGCTCCGCGGCCCTGCACGCCGAAGTCCTCGGCCATGGTGATCTGCACGCTGTCGACGTGGCCGCGGTTCCAGAAGGGTTCGAGCACGCCGTTGGCGAAGCGGAAGTGCAGCATGTGGTGCACCGGCGACTTGCCCAGGTAGTGGTCGATGCGGTAGATGCGCCGCTCGTCGAAGCAGCCCAGCAGCAGCGCGTCCAGCGCCTCGGCCGACCGCGCGTCGCGGCCGAAGGGTTTTTCGACGACCACGCGTGCGCCGCTGGCGCAGCCGGCCGCCGCCAGCTGCTCCACCACCTTGGGGAACAGCACCGGCGGGATCGCCAGGTAGTGCATCGGCCGCTGCGCCGCGCCCAGCGCCTGGCGCAGCTTGGCGAAGGTGGCGGGGTCGGCATAGTCGCCGTCGACGTAGCGCAGCAGGCCCAGCAGCTTCGGCCCAGCCAGCGCGTCGAAGCCGCCGTGTTTGTCGAGGCTGTCGCGGGCGCGCGCGCGGAACTGCTCCAGGCCCCAGCCGCTCTTGGCCACGCCGATCACCGGCATGTCCAGGTGGCCGCGCCGCAGCATCGCCTGCAGCGAGGGGAAGATCTTCTTGTAGGCCAGGTCGCCGGTGGCGCCGAAGAAGACCAGCGCGTCGGCGGTGGACGGGGCGGGGCGGCTCATTTTTCGGCCGGCTTTTCGTGATGGCCGCCGAACTGGAAGCGCATCGCCGACAGCAGCTTGTTCTGGAAGTCGGCTTCGCCGCGCGAGCTGAAGCGTGCGTTCAGCGCGCTGCTCAGCACCGGCGCGGGCACGGCTTCGTCGATGGCCGCCTTCAGCGTCCAGCGGCCTTCGCCGGAATCGGACACGCGCCCGGCAAACTTGGCGAGGCCGGGGTCTTCGATCAGTGCCGCCGCGGTCAGGTCGAGCAGCCAGGATGAGATGACGCTGCCGCGGCGCCAGACTTCGGCGATGTCGGGCAGCTTCAGCTCGTACTGGTAGTGCTCGGGGTCGCGCAGCGGCGTGGTCTCGGCGTCGGCCGCATGTTCGCGCAGCCCGACGTTGGCACCCTTCAAGATGCCCATGCCTTCGGCATAGGCGGCCATCAGGCCGTATTCGATGCCGTTGTGCACCATCTTCACGAAGTGGCCGGCGCCGCTCGCGCCGCAGTGCAGGTAGCCCAGCTCGGCGGTGCCCTGGTTGGCCGCACGGCCGGGCGTGCGTTCGATGTCGCCGAGGCCCGGCGCCAGCGTGCGGAAGACCGGGTCCAGGCGCTGCACCGCGGCCGCCGGCCCGCCGATCATCATGCAGTAGCCGCGCTCCAGCCCCCACACGCCGCCGCTGGTGCCGACGTCGAGGTAGTCGATCCTTTTCGGCGCCAACTCCTTGGCGCGGCGGATGTCGTCGACGTAGTAGGAGTTGCCGCCGTCGATCAGCGCGTCGCCGGGCTGCAGCAGCGGCAACAGCTCGGCGATGCTCGCATCCACCACCGCGGCCGGCACCATCAGCCACAGCGCGCGCGGCTGGTCCAGCTTGGCGACGAAGTCGGCCAGCGACGCGGCGCCGGTGGCACCGTCCTTGGCCAGCGCTGCCACCGCGTCGGCCGAATGGTCGTAGACCACGCAGGCGTGGCCGCCCTTCATCAAGCGGCGCACCATGTTCGCGCCCATGCGGCCGAGGCCGATCATTCCCAGTTGCATCGTCTTCCTTCTGGATGGGGACTCGCCGCTCGGCGGAGCAAGTGCAACGCAGTCATGGAGAGTTCGGGAGTGCCTTTCGCCTACTCTCGTTAGGCATCACCGCCTCCCCGCAGCCTGCGCTGCGGCGATCGAGATCCCTGAAGGCTCTCGTCGTGCACCAATGACCACGACCAAGATGCTGCACGGTTCGGAGCCGCGATTGCGCCACGCGTGCCGCGTGCCGTTTTGGATGTACGTGTCGCCCGAGTGGAGCTCTTTGGTCGTGCCGTCGTCGAGCTCCAGCCAGATGCTGCCAGAGATGATGTACCCAAAGTCGATGCTGTCGCTCGTGTGCATTCCCGGGCTTGCGGGCTCCATGTGCTGAGGCAGACCGGGGAACAGGCGCCCCCATTCCTCGTACGCTGCCCTGCGCTGCTCAGGTTCCAGAGTTGACGGCTGGGCAGGCTGAATGGTGAAGATCCCGAATCGAAAACCCGACTCCGGCGGGAAGTACGTCTGGTACTTCGGTTCTGTGCCGTCGTCTGGGAAGACGGAGAGTCTGTCGCCACCCCACAGGCGAAGGAACTCGAAGTTGATGCCAGGCACGACGAGGGGTGCAACCACGTCATCGTTCACGAACACGGCCTTGTTGTCGTTGCTGTGGCCGGTCACTACACGGCGGACTTGCATGGCTCCTCCCAGGTTGGTGCGTGATGGTCAGTCGGTTCAGGCAATCGAAGCCTCGTAGATGCCCTGGATGGCCTCGTCCAGCGCGGCGTCGAAGGCCGCATCCGGCTGTGCCGCTGACAGCCCTTCGACCAGCGCGCGCGAGAAGCTGGCGACCACGCCGTGGTTGCGCGCCAGCCGTGCGTTGCCGTCGGCGCGGCTGTAGCCGCCGGACAGCGCCACCACCTTCAGCACGCGCGGGTCGCGCGTCAGCTCGGCGTAGAAGTCGTCCTGGCTGGGCAGCGTCAGCTTCAGCATCACCTGCTGTCCCGCCGCCAGCCCGCCCAGCGCCTGCTGCAGCGCGGCCTTCAGCAGCGCTTCAGCCTGCGCCTTGTCGGGGCAGTGGATGTCGACCTCGGGTTCGATGATCGGCATCAGCCCCGCGGCCAGGATCTGCGCCGCTACCTCGAACTGCTGCGCCACCACCGCCTGGATGCCGGCGGCGTTGGCCTGCTGGATCACCGAGCGCATCTTGGTGCCGAAGATGCGCTTGGCGTTGGCGCGCTGCAGCAGTGCGTCCAGCCCCGGCATCGGCTTCATCAGCTGCACGCCGTCGCGCGCCTCGGCCAGGCCCTTGTCGATCTTCAGGAAGGGCACGATGCGCTTGGCGCCCCACAGGTAGTCGGCCGTCGGCCGGCCTTCGACCTCGCGGTCCATCGTGCCTTCGAAGAGGATCGCGCCGAGGATGCGGTCGCCGCTGAAGCCCGGGCTGGTCATCAGGCGCGTGCGCATCTGGTGCACCAGCGCAAACATCTCGTCGTCGTTCTTGAAGGCCGTGGCCGGCACACCGTAGGCGGCCAGCGCCTTGGGCGTGCTGCCGCCGCTCTGGTCGAGCGCGGCGATGAAGCCGCTCTGCGTGCGGATCTTGCGCGTCTGCTGCGCCTGCGGACTCAGCGGTTTCATAGCGGGCCTTTCAACTGTCGGTAGCGCCGGATCAGCGCGTTGGTCGAACTGTCGTGCGCCAGCGCCGGCTCGGCGGGGGCTTCCAGCTCGGGGATGATGCGCTGCGCCAGCGCCTTGCCCAGCTCCACGCCCCACTGGTCGAAGGCGTTGATGCGCCAGACCGCCGCCTGCGTGAACACGCTGTGCTCGTACAGCGCCACCAGCTTGCCCAGGGCGCCGGGGGTCAGCGTGTCCAGCAGCAGCGTGTTCGACGGGCGGTTGCCTTCGAACACACGGTGCGGCACCAGCGCCTCGGGCGTGCCTTCGGCGCGTACCTCGTCGGCCGTCTTGCCGAAGGCCAGCGCCTGGCCCTGCGCGATGACGTTGGCCAGCAGCATGTCGTGGTGCTGGCCCAGCGGGTTCAGCGGCTTGCCGAAGGCGATGAAGTCGCAGGGGATCAGCCGCGTGCCCTGGTGGATCAGCTGGTAGAAGGAATGCTGGCCGTTGGTGCCGGGCTCGCCCCAGTAGACCGGGCTGGTGTCGTAGTCGACGCGCGTGCCGGCCAGCGTGACGTGCTTGCCGTTGCTTTCCATCGTCAGCTGCTGCAGGTAGGCCGGGAAGCGCTTCAGGTACTGCTCGTAGGGCAGCACGGCCTGCGTCTGCACGCCGAAGAAGTCGGCATAGAGCAGCGTCAGCAGCCCCATCAGCACCGGCATGTTCTGCGCGAAGGGGGCGGTGCGGAAGTGCTCGTCCATCTCGTGGAAGCCGGCCAGCATGGCGCGGAACTGCTCCGGTCCGATGGCCAGCATCGTCGACAGGCCGATCGCCGAATCCATCGAGTAGCGCCCGCCGACCCAGTCCCAGAAGCCGAACATGTTGTCGGTGTGGATGCCGAATTCGGCCACCGCCTTGGCGTTGGTGGACACGGCGACGAAGTGCTTGGCCACCGCGGAGACATCGCCGCCGAGCCGCGCCAGCACCCAGTCGCGCGCGCTGTGCGCGTTGGTCATCGTCTCCAGCGTGCTGAAGGTCTTCGACGAGACGACGAATAGCGTCTCGCCGGCGTCCAGGTCGTGCACGGCCTCGGCGAAATCGGTGCCGTCGACGTTGGAGACGAAGCGGAAACGCATGCCGCGCGCGCTGTAGTGGCGCAGCGCCTCGTAGGCCATCACCGGGCCGAGGTCGGAGCCGCCGATGCCGATGTTCACCACGTTGCGGATGCGCTGGCCCCCGTGGCCGAGCCAGGCGCCGCTGCGCACGCGCTCGGCGAAGGCCGCCATGCGATCCAGCACCGCGTGCACCTCGGGCACGACATTGACACCGTCCACCTGAATGCTGGCGCCGCGCGGCGCGCGCAGCGCCACGTGCAGCACCGCGCGGTTTTCGGTGGTGTTGATGCGCTCGCCGGCGAACATCGCGTCGATGCGCTGGCGCAGGCCGGTTTCTTCGGCCAGCGCCAGCAGCAGCTCGAGCGTCTGGTCGGTGATGCGCTGCTTGGAATAGTCCAGGTAGATGCCGCAGGCCTGCAGCGTCAGCCGCTCGCCGCGTCGCGGGTCGGCGGCGAACAGCTCGCGCAGGTGCATGGCCTTCAACGCCGGCACGTGCGCCTGCAGCGCCTGCCAGGCGGGGCTGGTGGTCAGGGTCGATGTCATGTGCGTCTGCCCCCGGTCTTGCGGTGCGCGCTTTCGGGCCACAGCCGGAAGCCGCCGGCGAAGGCATTGGCGTTGTCGCCGGCGCGGCAGCCCGGCGGCAGCGTCTTCAGCTGGCGCGTGTTGCCGCCGCCCAGCACCACCTCGTCGGGCAGCAGCGCGGCCTGCAGCCGCGCCACGACGTCGGCCACGCGTTTGCGCCATACGCGCTTGCCGAAACGCTCCTGTCCGCGTTCGCCGACGTAGTCCTCGAAGGTGGCCTTGCGGTAGGGCAGGTGGCCCAGTTCCATCGGCACGACCGCGCCGTCGACGATCAGCGTCGAGCCCAGGCCGGTGCCCAGGCCCAGGAACAGCATCTTGCCCTTGTCGTAGCTGCCCAGCGCCTGCATCGCGGCGTCGTTGACCAGCTTGACCGGCTTGCCGAAGGCGGCGCCGAAGTCGAAGCCGACCCAGCCCTTGCCCATGTTCGGCGGCTCACCCGAAGGTGCACCATCGCGCACCGGGCCGGGGTAGCCGATGGAAACCACGTCGTAGTCCCAGCCTTCGGCCAGCGCGCGCACCTTCTCGACCATCTGCGCCGCGTTCATCGCGGGCCCCGAAGGCACGCGGCGCGGCTCGGTCTGGCCGCTGGCCAGGATCTTCAGGTTCGTGCCGCCGACGTCGACCACCAGCACCTTCATGACAGCGCCGCCGACTTCGAGGCGATCTGGCCCAGCAGCTCGTGCCACGACTTGACGAAGGCCGCGGCGCCGTCGCTCTGCAGCTTGGCGGCCAGCGCCTCCAGGTCGATGCCGGCCTGGCGCACGCCGGCCAGCACAGCTTCGCAGTCGCCGCCGTCGGCCGGCACCGGCGCGCCGGCCTGGCCGTGGTCGGCAAAGGCCTTCAGCGTGCCCTCGGGCATGGTGTTGACGGTGAAGGGCGCGGCCAGCTGCTCGATGTACAGCGTGTCCGGCGCCTTCGGGTCCTTGGTGCCGGTGCTGGCCATCAGCAGCCGCTGCGGCGTGGCACCTTCGTTCATCACGCGCCGTACACGCGTCGAAGCCAGGAACTCGCCATAGGCCTGGTAGGCCTGGCGGCCGACGGCGATGCCCAGCTTCATGTGCAGCGCCTCCGGCAGCTTGCCGGCCACCGCCACGTCCCAGCGGCTGACGAACAGCGAGGCCACCGAGGCCACGTCGGGCGACAGCCCGGCATCGAGCCGGCGTTCGATGCCGCGCAGCCAGGCCTCGGCGGCGGCGCGGTAGTGCGCGGTGGAAAAGAGCAGAGTGACGTTGATCGGCACGCCGGCGAAGATGGCTTCTTCGATGGCCGGCAGGCCCTCGGCCGTGCCCGGGATCTTTATGAACAGGTTGGGCCGCGCGGCGCGGGCATGCAGCTCGCGCGCCGCGGCCAGCGTGCTCTTCGTGTCATAGGCGAGCAGCGGCGAGACCTCCAGCGACACCCAGCCGTCGACGCCGCGCGTGCGCTGGTGCACCGGACGGAACAGGTCGGCGGCACGTGTCAGGTCGGCCAGCGCCAGCTCGAAGAACAGGGCCTCGCCCGACTGGCCCTGCTTCAGCCGAGCGGCAATGTCGGCGTCGTAGTCGGCGCTGCCCTTCAGCGCCTGGTCGAAGATGGTCGGGTTGGAGGTCAGGCCGGTCACCGACAGCTCGTCGATGTAGCGCTGCAGCGTGCCGCTGTCCAGCAGCGCGCGTGTGATGTTGTCGAGCCACAGGCTCTGGCCGAGCGCATGCAGCGCGGCGGTATGGGCATTCAGGGTCATCGGGGGTCTCTCCTGGCGAGCGAGTGCGCATCATGCGTCAGAAGCTCGCCGATGTGCTCGATCTGCAGGTCCGGTGGCGGCGCCTCGGCCAGCGCCACCGGGTCCAGCGCGTAGTGGCCCTGGCGCGGCAGGATCGTCGTCACGCGCTGCTGCCACTGCCGCTTGACGGCGGCGAGGATGTGCGGCTTGTCGTCGATCAGCACGTAGTGCCGGGCAGGATGGCGGCGCTGCACGTCGTCCAGCGCCTGCTCCTTGTGGATGTAGATGAGCACGTCGTCCACCGCGGCGGCGATGCCCGCGCGCAGCACCTTGTGCGGCTGGAAGACGACGTCGCCGTCGGACAGCACGACCACCGGGCCGGCGTGCCGCAGGTGGGCAAGCAACGGCAGTGCGCCGCGATGCAGCCGCTGCGCGAACGGGTAGTCGAGCAGCCATGCCGACATCGCCAGCAGCTCGACATGCAGCGGGTGCTCGTTGCGGTAGCGCTGCAGCGCGCCAAGGTAGTCGCGGTAGCCGAGCGTGTCCGACAGCTGCTGCAGGAACAGCGCATAGCGGTCGCGGCACGCCGCGCCGTAGGTGAGCTCGAGGTGCTGGCGCAGCTCGGCCTGGATGCGGTCGTTGTCGAGCAGCGTGTTGTCGACATCGACCAGGAACACACAGTCGTTCATCGGCTTCATGCGGGCCCTGTCGGGCGCGTCGTGGCAGGGATGCCGAGCGCATTCTCCTTGCGCCGCCAGCGCGACACAATCGACGCATGTCGACGTGTCGACGTCCCCCGGGCCTGCGCCGGCGCAGCTGGCTGATCGCCGCGCTCGCCGGCTG
>DAORHX010000152.1:0-8324 GCA_035438245.1 Rubrivivax sp. | reverse complement strand
CCAACACCAACAAGCTGATCGCGGCCATGGAAGGCATGAGCTTCGACACGCCCAAAGGCACGATGACCTTCCGCAAGGAAGACCACCAGGCGATGCAGGACATGTACCACTTCAAGATCAAGGTCGACCCGGCCTTCGCCTGGGGCGTGCCCGAGCTGGTGCGCGAGATCAAGGCCTCCGAAATGGACGTGCCGATCCTCAACAAGCGCTGAGGCGCTTGCGCCTCAGCGCTTCGCGCTGAACGTTTCGCTCCCCCGAGCCCCCTCCGGGAGGGGGCTCCAGTCAGTCTGACGATGCCCGGCCTGAAGGCCGGGCCTGGGCTCTGCCGTGCTCGAAACTCGAGATCTCACCATCCGCTTCGGCGGCCACGTGGCCGTCGACCATGTGTCCTGCGCCTTCGCGCCGGGCACCTTGACGGCCATCGTCGGCCCCAACGGCGCGGGCAAGACCACCTACTTCAACCTCATCTCCGGCCAGCTGCCGGCCAGCGAGGGGCAGGTGCTGCTCGACGGGCAGGACATCACCCGGCTGCCGGCCCCGCTGCGCACGCACCGCGGCCTGGGCCGCGCGTTCCAGCTGACGCAGCTGTTCCCCAACCTGACGGTGCAGGAGAACGTGCGCCTGGCGGTGCAGGCGCGCGAATCGGGCCGGCGCGGCGGCGGCGGCCTGGACCTGTTCAGCATCTGGCTCGACCGCAAGGCCTGGATCGACGAGGCGCGGCAGATCCTGCAGTCGGTGCGGCTGGACGACAAGCGCGACGCGCATGCCGCCGGCCTGCCGCATGGCGACCAGCGCAAGCTGGAAGTGGCGCTGCTGATCGCGCTCGACCCGAAGGTCTTCATGTTCGACGAGCCCACCGCCGGCATGAGCGTCGACGAGGTGCCGGTGATCCTGGACCTGATCCGCGAACTGAAGGCGCGCAAGGACCGCCTGATCCTGCTCGTCGAGCACAAGATGGACGTGGTCAGCGAGCTGGCCGATCGCATCATCGTGCTGCACAACGGCGCGCTGGTGGCCGATGGCGAGCCGGCGGCGGTGATCGCCTCGCCGGTGGTGCAGCAGGCCTATCTGGGCATCGTGCCCGAGGAGGCCGTGTGAGCAACTGCGTGCTCGAACTGCAAGGCGTGCACACGCACATCGGCGCGTACCACATCCTGCACGGCGTCGACCTGCAGGTGCCGGCCGGGCAGGTGACGATGCTGCTCGGCCGCAACGGCGCCGGCAAGTCGACCACGCTGCGCACGATCATGGGTCTGTGGGCCACGTCGAGCGGCGCGGTGCGCTTCAAGGGCAAGCAGATCGGCGGCCCCGGCGCACAACTGGCGACGCCCGACATCGCGCAGCTCGGCATCGCCTACGTGCCCGAGGCGATGGGCATCTTCACCGACCTGACGGTGCAGGAGAACATGGTGCTGGCCGCACGCAGCGCGCGCCGCGCGGGCGAGCTGGACACGGCAAGGCTGGAATGGATCTTCGGCCTGTTCCCGGCGCTGAAGAAGTTCTGGCTCTACCCGGCCGGCAAGCTGTCGGGCGGGCAGAAGCAGATGCTGGCCGTGGCCCGCGCCATCGTCGAGCCGCGCGAGCTGCTGCTGATCGACGAGCCGAGCAAGGGCCTGGCGCCGTCGATCATCAACAACCTGATCGACGCCTTCCGTCAGCTGAAGCGCCAGAACACCACCATCCTGCTGGTCGAGCAGAACTTCCAGATGGCCAAGACGCTGGGCGACGGCGTGGCGGTGATGGACAACGGCCGCATCGTGCACGCCGGCGCGATGGCGCAGCTGGCCGAGGACGAGACGCTGCAGCACAAGCTGCTGGGGCTGTCGCTGGGAGCACACCAATGAATGCGACGAGCACCACTGCGCCGGCCGCGCCGACGCCGGCGGCGATCCCCAAGGCCGAATTCGACTTCAAGCCGATCGTGCTGCTCGGCGCGGTGCTGCTGGCCGCCTGGCCGCTGGTCGGTTCTTCGTCGACCTGGGTCACGCTCAGCGTCGCCGGCCTGGCGATGGGGCTGATCATCTTCGTCATCGCCTCGGGGCTGACGCTGATCTTCGGCCTGATGGACGTGCTGAACTTCGGCCACGGCGTGTTCATCGCGCTCGGCGCCTTCGTCGCCACCAGCGTGATGGGCGGCATGGCCGACTGGACCGCGAGCGAATCGCTTTGGCGCAACCTGGCGGCGGTGTTCGCGGCGATGCTGGTGGCCATGGCCGCGGCCGGCGCGCTGGGCCTGGCTTTCGAGCGTGTCATCGTGCGCCCGGTCTACGGCCTGCACCTGAAGCAGATCCTCATCACCATGGGCGGCATGATCGTCGGCGAGGAGCTGATCAAGGTCATCTGGGGCCCGCTGCAGATCCCGCTGCCGCTGCCCACCGCGCTGCGCGGCAGCTTCGTCATCGGCGACGCGTCGATCGAGAAGTACCGCGTGCTGGCGGTGCTGATCGGGCTGGTGGTGTTCGCGCTGCTGCTGTTCGCGCTGAACCGCACCAAGGTCGGCCTGCTGATCCGCGCCGGCGTGCAGGACCGCGAGATGGTCGAAAGCCTGGGCTACCGCATCCGGCGCCTGTTCGTCGGCGTGTTCGTCGCCGGCTCGGCGCTGGCCGGCCTGGGCGGCGTGATGTGGGGGCTGTACCAGCAGTCGGTGATCCCGCAGATCGGCGCGCAGGTCAACGTGCTGATCTTCATCGTCATCATCATCGGCGGCCTGGGCTCGACCTTCGGCTGCTTCGTCGGCGCGCTGCTGGTCGGGCTGATGGCCAACTACACCGGCTACCTGGCGCCCAAGGTGGCGCTGTTCTCCAACATCGGCCTGATGGTCGCCATCCTGCTGTGGCGGCCGCAGGGGCTGTACCCGGTCACCAACCGGTAGGCGAAAGGTAGGCGCCCATGCTCGATCGACTGCTGTCGCACGACTACCCGCGCAGCCGCTGGCTGGCGCTGGCGCTGATCGCCATCGCCGTCGCGCTGGCCTTCGCCCCGTTCCTGTTCCCGGGCAGCAAGGCGCTGGGCGTGGCGGCGAAGATGCTGATCTTCATCCTGCTGGTGGCCAGCTACGACCTGCTGCTCGGCTACACCGGCATCGTCAGCTTCGCGCACACCATGTTCTTCGGCATCGGCGCCTACGGCATCGCCATCGCCAGCACGCGGCTGGGCGAGGGCTTCGCCGCGCTGTTCATCGGCCTGGGCGCGGCGCTGGCGCTGTCGCTGGCGCTGTCGCTGGTGATCGGGCTGTTCAGCCTGCGCGTCAAGGCGATCTTCTACGCGATGATCACGCTGGCCGTGGCCGCGGCGTTCCAGACGCTGGCCTCGCAGCTGAGCGACATCACCGGCGGCGAGGACGGCCTGACCTTCAAGAACCCGGGCGTGTTCAGCCCGTCCTTCGAGCCCTTCGAGACCGAGGTCTTCGGCCTGATGCTGGACGGCAAGGTGTTCAGCTACTACCTGCTGTTCTTGGTGGTGGCGGCGCTGTTCCTGCTGCTGCTGCGCATCGTCAACTCGCCCTTCGGCCGCGTGCTGCAGGCGATCCGCGAGAACGACTTCCGCGCCGAGGCCATCGGCTACCGCACCGTCGTCTATCGCACGCTGAGCAACGTGCTGTCGGCGCTGTTCGCCACCGTGGCCGGGGCCTTGCTGGCGATCTGGCTGCGCTACACCGGGCCCGACACCACGCTGTCCTTCGAGATCATGCTCGACATCCTGCTCATCGTCGTCATCGGCGGCATGGGCACGATGTACGGCGCCGTCATCGGCTCGGTGCTGTTCGTGCTGGCGCAGAACTACCTGCAGGATCTGCTCAAGCTGGGCGCGGGCGCGCTCGAAGGCGTGCCGGTGCTGTCGCAGCTGGTGTCGCCCGACCGCTGGCTGCTGTGGCTGGGGGTGCTGTTCGTGCTGTCGGTCTACTACTTCCCGACCGGCGTGGTCGGCCGGCTGCGCGCAGGCGCGCTGCGGAGCCGGCCATGAGCTTCACCTCCAACTACATCGGCTGCCTGGGCCGCGAGCTGCACTACACCGAGTGGGGCGCGCCGCACGATCAGACGGTGATCGCCTGGCACGGCCTGGCGCGCACCGGGCGCGACATGGACGACATCGCCGCGCACCTGGCGCAGCGCTACCGCGTCATCTGCCCCGACACCATCGGCCGCGGCCTGAGCCAATGGAGCCCGTTGCCGCAGCAGGAATACTGCCTGGCCTTCTATGCGCAGCTGGCGGCGTCGCTGCTGGACCAGCTCGGCCTGGAGCAGGTGCACTGGCTCGGCACCTCGATGGGCGGCGCCATCGGGCTGAAGGCCGCGGCCGGCCCGCTGCGCGGGCGCATCCGGCGCATGGTGCTGAACGACGTCGGCCCGCAGCTGGCCGATGCGGCGATCGAGCGCATCCGCGCCTATGCCGGCAGCCCGCCGGCCTTCGCCACGGTGAGCGAGCTCGAGGCCTACTTCCGCAGCGTCTACAAGCCCTACGGCGCGATGAACGATGCGCAGTGGCGGCGGCTGACCGAGACCTCGACGCGCCGGCTGCCCGACGGCCGCGTCACGCCGCACTACGACCCGGCGATGGTCATGCAGTTCACCCACCACGCCGACGACTACGCGCTGTGGGACGCCTGGGACAGCCTGGACCTGCCGGTGCTGTGCCTGCGCGGCGAGCACTCCGACCTGCTGCTGCCGCAGGTCACCGACGCCATGCGCAACCGCGGCCCGCGCGCGCTGGTGGTCACGATCCCCGGCTGCGGCCACGCGCCGACGCTGAACACGCCCGAGCAATACGCGCTGATCGAGCGCTTTCTGGCGGCCTGAAGGGCTGCTCCGACCACGAGGAGACACGAAGAATGAACAAGCTCAAGTTCCTGCTGGCTGCGGCGGGTGCCGCGCTGGGCCTGGCGGCACAGGCCGCCGACACCGTCGGCAGCACGCTGCCGGCCAACTTCCCGGTGATCATCGACACCTCGCTCGGCAAGCCGGTGATCGGCTTCGGCGCTGCCGGAGAGGTCAAGCGCACGCCGGTGATCTTCCTGCACGGCAACAACGACACGCCGTTTGCCACCGCCTGCAACCCGTACGGGCGCATGCAGGCCATGGCGCAGCACCTGGCCGACAACGGCTGGGCGAGCAGCGAACTGTGGGGGCTGGGCTACCAGGGCGACCAGTGCGACCTGGGGTCCGATCAAACGCTGCGCTCGGGCATTGCGCACACCCACCAGGCCAACGTGCCCGACCTGCGCCGCTTCGTGCACGCGGTGATGAAGTACACCGGCGCGCGCCAGGTCGACATCGTCGGCCACAGCATGGGCGTGACGCTGGCGCGCGAATGGCTGCGCCAGGACGAGGCGCAGCGCCTGGTGCGTCGCTTCGTCGCCATCGACGGGCCCAACCAGGGCATCATCAACTGCTCGCCGAACCCGGCCAACTACTGGCAGGCGCCCGCCCTCGGCGGCTTCACGCCGGGCAGCGAGCTGTGCGTCGAGGTCGGCTCGCCCGACACGCGCTTCCTGCGGCTGCTCAACGGCGGCCGCGGCGAACACGGCCACGACGGCCACCACGGCCGTCATGACGCGCCGCGCACGCTGGTGATCCGCAACGCCGATGCCAGCTTCGTCTTCTTCCCGGTGCAGGACGGCAACATCGCGCCGGTGCCCGCCGAGGACTCGTTCGGCCGGTCGACCGACTTCTCGAACAGCGCCTCGATCCGCGGCGCGAAGCAGATCGATCTGGTCGGCCAGGGCGCGTACGACCCGTACCTGAAGTCCGGTCACCTCGGCATCCTGAATTCGCCGCAGACGCGCCAGGCCACCCTGGACTTCTTGCGTGCAAGGCGCGACTGAAGCGAACGTGCTTCCGGGGCGCGGGGTTCCGGTGGCCGCCCGCGGCGCATTGCTGCCTGTCACCGAGGGCAGCGCGAGCCGAGGACGACGGGGAAGCGAATCCTTCCATGTCCTCCGCCCGGTCTGTCGACCGGGCTCCCCCTTTACTTCCAGGATTCGCTTCCCCGCCATCCTCGGCGGGTCATCGTGGTGCCGCTCGGCGCGCCGCTGAACAGCCGACCCCCGACGGCTGCGCAGTTTTGTGCAGCGCCAAGCACCCAGGCCGCTCAGGGCCGCGGGCGGGCCGCTGCCAGGGCGCCTATGCGATGCCGAGAAGCGCAGGGCTCGTGGCCCGCGCGCGCAGCGCGCCTCGTGCTCTGTCTCGTCGCAGTTGTTTGAGCGCAGCGAGCGCAGCTCGCGCAGCGAGTTCTGCGACGGGGCCACGAGACCGAGCATCGCAGGGGACCCCGGCCGCAGGACGGGGCGTCGCATTCGAAGCCCTGGCAGCGGCCCGCCCGCGGCCCCATGCGCGCACGCTCGAAAAGGGGGGGCTCCACTGACAGCAATGCGCCGACCGCCGCCACCGGCCGCGAGGGCCGGTGGCCGGTGGCCGGTTCACGGGGTCGAACCGAAGCGATAGAAGAGCTCGTTGTTGCCCAGCGTGCTGTCGCCCCAGCCGATGTGCACCCCGGCCGGTGCGGGTTGCGCGGCGATGAAGGCCGGTCCGCCGAATGCCGACACGGTGACCGCGGCGGCAAAAGTCGCGCCGCCGTCGACCGATTGTCGGATGTGGGACCCGCCGCTCGCTTCGTTCCAGGCGACGTAGGCATTCAGCCCCTCGGCCGCGACGAGGCCGACCTCAACCGACGCGATGGCCCCCAGGTTCGTGACCGCGCCGAAGCTGCCGCCGCCGTCCAGCGAGCTGCGATGAAAGACGTCGTAGTTCGCTGGCTGCGCGACCGTGTCGTCGTTCCAGATGACGTGCAGTGCGCTGCCGCTGGCCGCCAGCCGCGGGCCGCCGGCCAGGCCGTGCACATCGAGCAAACTCGACACGTTCACCGGTGCGCCGAAGCTCGCGCCGCCGTCCAGTGAGCGGATCAAGCGGACCTGGGGGCCTTCCCGATAGGCCACGTAGACGTTGGTCCCGGCGAGCGCGAGCTGCGGAAAGCTGCTGCCCTGTCCGGGGCTGTTCGACAGGTTGACCGGTGCGCTGAAGCTCGCTCCGCCGTTGCTCGACCGGCTGTAGTAGATCTCCGCCGTGGGTCCCGTCGGTTGCGCCCAGGCGATGTGCACGTTCGCGCCCAGCGCGCTCATCGCGCCTGGGCCTCCGCCGATCGCGCCGGAGACGTCGACGGGCGGGGCGAAAGTTGCCCCGCCGTTGCTGGAACTGGACACGAACACGCTGGAGTTGGGCCCCACCGACGTGAACCACAGCACATGCGCGTTGCTGCCGGCGGCGGCGATGGCCGCGAGCGAGGCGCCGCTGGACGCCGTGGTCAGCTGGAGCTCCGGCCCGAAGGACATGCCGTTGTTGGCGGAGGCCCTGAAGTACACCTGCGTCGGCTTGTTCTTCTTCGGCTTCGCGGCGCGCGCCGTGTAGACATAGCCACCGTCCGCCGCCACATGCGGGCCGGCGCCCTCGGTGCCTGAGCCGAGCACGGTCACCGGGCTGCTGAAGCTGAAGCCGCCGTCGGCGGAGCGCGCGAAACGACCGAGATGCCGCTGGTTGGCTGCCTTGTCGGTCCAGACGGTATAGACGTTGGCGCCGACCACCGCGACCCGGCCAAATTCGCTGGACGCGGCCGAGTTGGACACGTTCACCGGAGTGCCGAGGGTCTGGGCCTGCGCGGCGAGCGCCAGCGTGGCCGCCGCAATCGGCGTCAACAGCGCCCGCAGCGGGCGCCAGCTGGAGAGCGTGGACATGATTCACCTCCGTGCAAGGTCGAAGCCGCAGCCTTCGGGCCGCGGCGGGCTGGGCCTGCTCGGGGGGGGCCTGCAGGGCAGGGCGCGCGACGCTGCGCCGGTGGCGATCGTCCGCGGCCAGGATCCTGCCGGCGCGACGACACGAGCATGCCGTTCGTCGGGATGGATCGGCGGCGAGCGGCGCGGGCGCCGCGTTGGCCAGATTCGTGTTCGTCGGCCTGCCGATCGGTGGGAACTCCACCGGCACTCGGAAAGCGTGCAGGTGGTGCTGGGTCCGGTACAGGCAATGTAGTCCTGCGCAACCTTGCCGGCAAGGCTTTCGCACAGCATTCCGCGCAGGCCTGGCGCGCGTGCCGCAGCGCGGCTCGTGTGTGCCCGGCCGCGTGCTTTCCTGCGGGGCTGCGGTGCAGAATCCACGCATGCCTTCTCGAGCGCGCCGCTGGTTGCCCTGGGTGCTGGGCTGGCTGCTCTGCGCAGCGGCCGGCTCGGTGTGGCTGGCGCAGCAGTCGCTGGCGCGGCAGCGTGAGGCCTTCGACACCGACGCGCGCATCGTGCACCGGCTGCTCAGCCAGCGCGCGGTGCAGCACGACGCGATGCTCGG
>DAORHX010000151.1:0-8342 GCA_035438245.1 Rubrivivax sp. | reverse complement strand
CGGCGCCGGTGTCGACCTCGGCGTCGTCGCCGCGCAGGCCGCTGCGGCCGCGGTGGCCCTGCCCCATGCCGTGGATGTAGACCGGCAGCCGCGGGCCGTCGGCCGCACGCTCGGCGGCGCCGACGATGACGGCGATCGCGCCGTTCACCGGGAAGCAGCAGTCGAGCACGCGGAAGGGCTCGACGACGAACGGCGACGCGAGATAGTCCTGCATCGTCATCGGCTTGCGCAGGAAGGCCTGCGGGTTGCGCATCGCCCATTGGCGGCAGGCGATCGCGTAGGCGCCGAACTGCTCCTGCGTCGTGCCGAACAGCATCATGTGGCGGCGAGCGGCGAGCGCATAGCCGGCGCTGGCGCCGAGAAAACCCTGGCGCGACTCCCAGCCTTCCACGCCCGACAGCGGCATCGCGATGGCGAAGGTGTCGCCGCCGCCCTTGCCCTTCAAGGGCGTGTCGGAGAACACGCAGGCCACCGCTTCGGCCATGCCAGCTTCGACGGCGAGCGCGGCGTACTGCACCATCTGCACCGCAGTCGAGCCTTCGGAGTCCATCTGCGCCAGCAGCGACAGGTCGCGCAGGCCGATGTCGTTCTGCAGGCGCAGCGGGAGTTCGTCGAGCGAGGCCGTCGGGCTCTTGTTGAGCAGCAGGCCGTCGATCTGCTTCGTCTTCAGCCCGGCGTCGGCGGCGGCGGCCTCGATCGCCGCGCAGGCGAGTTCGCGCACGGTGCCGATCGGCTGGCGCGACATCGCGCTGAAGCCGAGGCCGACGATGGCGGCGCGGGCCCGGGGCTTGTTCGTCTTCGCCACCGCGACCTCAGAGGTTGAGAGTTTTTCGGCCGTGCCCGAAAGGCGCGCCAAAACGCGCCCGATCTAGGCGCAAAGCGCAGCCATAGCTCGGGCTATGGCGAGCATTTGCAACGACGAGCGGGCGTGTTTTGGCGTGCAAGGCGGGCATGGGTGAAAGACTCTCAACCTCTCAGATGATGAAGGCCAGGCTCGGCAGAGCCTCGTCGCCGTGCACCAGCATGACCTTCTTCAGGAACATGCCCAGCGTGCCGTCGGCACGCCAGCGCAGGCGGTGCTCCACGCGGCCCGGCCAGACCTCGAGCTTGCCGGTGGACGCGCGCCGCAGCTCGTACAGCACGAAGTTCGAGAGCGCGCGCAGCGAGCCGTCGGCTTCCTCGAAGACCTCGATGTTGCTGACCATGCGCCGCATCGTCGACACCGGCACCTGCGCATGGCGCTTGCCGGTGGCGAGCTGCGCGATGCGGGTGCGCAGGCGCGAGCGGTTGTCGGCGGTGATCGACACGTGCTTGTTCATGTCGAAGTCGCCCTCGCCGCGCGGCACCCAGTACACCATGTCGTCGTCGACCAGGGCCTCCCATTCGAGGTAGCGCGACTCGTCGGCCAGGCGGGCCTCAAGGTAGAGGAAGTCGCGCACCGCGTCGTACGCGCGCGCGCTCACGGGTTTGGCCGGCGTCGCGGCCGGCTGAGCACTGGTATTCATTGAATCTGGAGTTCGATACGCAAAAACGGAACTGGCGTCAGCCGGCGGTCATGACCTGCTTGTAGTGGCGCCAGAAGCCGCGGTTCGTGGTCTCGTCGCTGACGTGGCTGACGACCACCCCCAACTCGTCGACACGCTCGCGCTCCATGCCGCGCGACAGGTCCATCCAGTCGGCGCGATCGCGCAGCGCGATCTGCTGGCGCTCGGAGATGACGCTGTCGTCGGCGAGCAGGAACGCCGAGGGTCCGAGCGCACCTTCGGAGTTGCGCACGACGCGCGCATTCATCTCGTCGCTGGCGCCGTCGAGAAGCATGGGCGTGTGCCACTGCACGCACTCGTGGGCGCTGACCGGCTGGAAGATGACAATGTTCATCTCGCCGAGGAACAGGTTCGGGAAGATCGCGGCGTGCGGTGGCCCGTTGCGCAGGATCTCGGCCGCCTTGCCCTCGCCGTGGAACGCCTTCATCGCCGCCTGGTACTCGGGGTAGCGGTCGGCGCTGGTGTTCAGCCACTCCAGGTTGCGCTTGTAGGTGGGCGAGAAGTACAGCTCGGTGTGGCCGTTGCCCCAGTCCTTGGTTTCGGACAGCAGCGTTTCCTCGGCGGCGATGGCCGCGCCGTCGTACTGCGAGGTGATGACCTGCGCGAACGAGGCGTGCACGTCGTTGACGTGGTAACCGTCGGTGTCGTTCTCGGGCAGCATCTTCCAGTTGGCCTCGAAGCGCTGCTTGGCCCAGCCGCCGGTGAGCTTGATGCGGCCGGTGGGCGACATGTCGCACGAGCGGTCGATCAGGAGCTTGGCGCGCCCGAGGTGGTCCATCAGCGGCGGTGCGGCCTCGTTGAAGGTGGCGAACACGAAGCCGCGGTAGGCATCGCTGCGCAGCACCTTCAGGCCCAGTTCCTTCTTGTCCTTCTTGAAGCCGCCGGGGTACGGCACGTCCTTCAGGTTGCCGGCCAGGTCGTAGACCCAGCCGTGGTAGGTGCAGGTGAAGTACTTCTCGCGGCCGTGCTTCTCGATGCACAGCATGTTGCCGCGGTGCGCGCAGCGGTTGGACAGCACGCGCACGCCGCCGTCGCGCTGGCGCACCATCAGCACCTCCTCGCGGCCGAGCGTGCGGCGGACGTAGTCGCCCGATGCCACCACCTCCGAGTCGTGGCCGACGAAGACCCAGCCCTCGTAGAAGATCTTCTTCATCTCCTGCTCGAAGATGGCCTCGTCGGTGTAGAGCCGGCCGTGGATACGGTCGGGCTCGATGAGAGAGGCCACGTCGGAGGGCGAGGGAACGAAGCGCAGCGGTGCGTTCATCGAAGACTCCTTTGGGTCTTGTGGGTCTTGTGGGTCCCTTGGGCAGCGGCTCAGCGTCCGAGGTCCTTGGCCGTCTGGCCCGCGATGCCCCAGTTCGTCTTGGGCACATCGTGGATCCAGACGCGCACGTTTTCCTTCGGCGCGCCCACGGCTTCCTGCAGTGCCTGCGTCACCTTCTCGATCACGGCGCGCTTCTGCTCCTCGGTGCGCCCTTCGAGCAGGTAGATCTGGGCAAACGGCATGACGTGTGCTCCTTTGTTGTGGCGTTCAGCGGAAGCGCACGCTGACGCTGCCGAGCCCCTGCACGCGCAGGCTCACATGGTCGCCGGCCGCGACCGCCACCGCCTCGGTGACGCCGCCCGACAGCACCAGCGCGCCGGCCGGCAGTTCCTGGCCACGCGCGCCCAGGTGGTTGGCGAGCATGGCCACCGCCGCGGCCGGATGGCCCAGCACGGCCGCGCCCGCCCCCATGGCCACCGGCTTGCCGTTCTTCTCGAGCACGACGCCGAGCGTGCGCAGGTCGAGCGCGTCGGCGACCGCGGCCTGCCCGCCGACGACGAAGCGCGCGGCCGAGGTGTTGTCGGCGATGACGCTCGGGAGGTCGAACTTGAAGTCGCGGTAGCGGCTGTCGATGACCTCGATGCCGGGCAGCACGAAGTCGGTCGCGGCCAGCACCGCACCGATGTGGCAGCCGGGCCCCTTCAGCGCACGCTTGAGCACGAAGCAGATCTCGGGTTCCACCTTCGGGTGGATCAGGCGGGCGATCTCGACATCGGCCCCGTCGTCGACGGCGAACTCGTCGACCAGGAAGCCGAAGCACGGCGCGGTGACGCCCATCTGCTTCATCTTCGCCGGCGAGGTCAGGCCGGCCTTCCAGCCGACCACGCGCGCGCCGCGGCCGCGCTTGCGCGCGAGGATGGCGTCCTGGACGGCGTAGGCGTCGTCCAGCGTCATCTGCGCGTGCTCGTCGGTGATCTTCGGCGTGTCGCGGGCCTGCAGCTGGCACGACTCGAGGTGTTCGGCCAGCGCGGCGATGGTGGCGGTGTCGAGCGCCATGCGCAGCTCCTTCAAGCGGCCTTGGCCTGGCGGCCCTGGGCCTTGGCCAGCGTCAGCGCGGTGTCCTCGATCATGTCCTCCTGCCCGCCGACCATGCCGCGGCGGCCCATCTCGACGAGGATGTCGCGCGCCGGCACGCCGTACTTCTTCTCGGCACGCTTGGCGAACAGCAGGAAGCTGCCGTAGACGCCCGCGTAGCCGAGCGTCAGCGCATCGCGGTCGAGGCGGATCGGGAAGTCCATGATCGGCACCACCAGGTCCTCGGCGACGTCCTGGATGCGGAACACGTCCACGCCGGTCTCGATGCCCATCAGGTCGCACACCGCCACCAGCACCTCCATCGGCGTGTTGCCGGCGCCCGCGCCCAGCCCGGCGGCGGCGGCGTCGATGCGCGAGGCGCCGGCCTCGATCGCGGCGATGCTGTTGGCCACGCCCATCGCGAGGTTGTGGTGGCCGTGGAAGCCGAGTTCGGTCTCGGGCCTGAGCACCGCGCGCACCGCGTTCAGGCGGTCCTTCACACCGTCGGGCAGCAGGTGGCCGGCGGAGTCGGTGACGTAGATGCAGTTGGCGCCGTAGCCCTCCATCAGCAGCGCCTGCTTGGCGAGGCCCTCGGGGCTGTTCATATGCGCCATCATCAGGAAGCCGACCGTGTCCATCTCGAGCTTGCGCGCGAGCTTGATGTGCTGCTCGGAGACGTCGGCCTCGGTGCAGTGCGTGGCCACGCGGATGGTGTGCACGCCGAGCTCGCGCGCCATGCGGAGATGATCGACTGTCCCGATGCCCGGGATCAGGAGGGCCGAGACCTTGGCGCGCTTCATCAGCGGGATCACCGTCGACAGGTATTCCTCGTCGCTGTGTGCCGGGAAGCCGTAGTTGACCGAGCTACCGCCCAGGCCGTCGCCGTGGGTCACCTCGATCAGCGGCATGCCGGCGTCGTCTAGCCCCTTGGCGATCGTCTTCATCTGCTCCAGCGTCATCAGGTGGCGCTTGGGGTGCATGCCGTCGCGCAGCGTCATGTCGTGCAGGCGGATCTTCTTGCCCTTGAGGTTCATTGGAGATCTCCGAACGTTGGCGGTATCGATGCGTTGCGCCGTGCGATCAGTTGCAGCCGGCGAGAACGGCGGCAAGCCGCTCGGTCGCGGTCGGCCGCAGCTCGAGCTTGCCGGCCAGGATTTCCTCGGCGAACATCTCGGCGGTGCGCGCGGCGGCCGCGGTCATGATGTCGAGGTTGCCGGCGTACTTGGGCAGGTAGTCGCCCAGGCCCTCGACCTCGAGGAACACCGACACGCGGTTGCCGTCGAACACCGGGCCGTTGACGAGCCGGTAGCCGGGCACGTACTTCTGCACCTGCTGGATCATCGCGTGGATCGAGGCCGTGATGCGCGCCTGGTCGGGCGCCGTCTCGGTGAGGCAGTGCACCGTGTCGCGCATGATCAGCGGCGGCTCGGCGGGGTTGATGACGATGATCGCCTTGCCCTTCTTGGCGCCACCGACCTTCTCGACCGCGCCGGCGGTGGTGCGGGTGAACTCGTCGATGTTCTTGCGCGTGCCCGGGCCGGCCGACTTGGACGACACCGTGGCCACGATCTCGCCGTAGGCCACCGGCTGCACCTGGCTGACGGCGGCGATCATCGGGATCGTGGCCTGGCCGCCGCAGGTGACCATGTTGACGTTCATCTCGCCGCGGCCGAGGTGCTGCTTCAGGTTCACCGGCGGCACGCAGTACGGGCCGATGGCCGCCGGCGTGAGGTCGATCATCATCGCGCCGCAGGCGTTGACCTTGCGCGAGTTCTCGGCGTGCACGTAGGCGCTGGTGGCGTCGAAGACGATCTGCACGCCGTCGGCCTGGATGTGCGGGACGAGCCCGTCCACGCCGTCGGACGTCGTTTTCAAGCCCAGCTCGCGAGCCTTTTTCAAACCGTCCGAATCGGGGTCGATGCCCACCATCCACACCGGCTCCAGCACAGGGCTGCGCTGCAGCTTGGCCAGCAGATCGGTGCCGATGTTGCCCGGTCCGATGAGGGCGCACTTGATCTTTTTCATGGGGCTTTCCTTGGATGGGTGATGCTCAGGTCAGAGAACGAACCACGCCGCCATCGACGCGCAGCGCGGTGCCGTTCATCGCGGCAGCCAGCGGGCTGCACATGAACGCGACTGTCGCGGCAATCTCGGCCGGCTCGACGAAGCGGTGCAGCAACGACGTCGGGCGGTGCTCGCGGAAGAAGGCCTGCTCGGCATCGGCAACCGGACATCCGGTCTCGCGCGCCAGGCGTTCGACGGAGGCGATCGCACCTGCCGTGCGCGTGGGACCGGGCAGTACGGCATTGACGGTGACACCCGTTCCGGCGCAGCCCTCGGCGACCGCACGCGAAACGGATAGTTGCGCCGACTTGGTCATCCCGTAGTGCGCCATGTCGGCCGGGGGACAGACGCCGGACTCGCTGGAGACGAAGACGACGCGCCCCCAATTGCGCGACTTCATGGACGGCAGAAGGGCGCGCGTCAGGCGCACGCCGCTCATGACATTGACGTCGAACAGGCGCTGCCAGTGGGCATCGGCGATGGCCTCGAACGCGATCGCCTCGTAGATGCCGCAGTTGTTGACGAGGATGTCGACGTCACCGGCAGCTTCGGCCAAGTGCTCGCAGCCGTCGGCAGTGCCCACGTCGGCCTGGACGGCGACCACCTCCGCGGATCGCACCTCTGCATACAGTCGCTCGACAGCCTGTGCGAGCCTCCAGGCGTCGCGGCCGTTGAGCACCACCTGCGCGCCCTCTGCCGCGAGTTCACGCGCGATGGCCCAACCGATGCCGGCCGTCGATCCGGTGACAAGCGCCCGCGTCCCGCGAAGCTTCAGATCCATCGGATGGCCGCCTAGACGAACCTGACCGAGCAGCCGCCGATGCCGCCGATGGCCACGCGCAGGTTGTCGCCGGCCTTGACCGGAACCATCGCTCCCAGCGCACCCGACAGCACCACTTCGCCAGCCTTGAGCGGCACGCCCAGGCGGCCCAGCGTGTTGGCCAGCCAAGCCATCGCGTTCAGCGGCGAGGCCATGGTGGCCGCGCCGGCCCCGGTGACGACGACCTCGCCGTTCTTCTCCAGCACCATGCCGCAGGTCACGAGGTCGAGGCCGCGCGGGTCGACCACGCGGTCGCCGAGCACGAACACGCCGCAGCTGGCGTTGTCGGCCACGGTGTCCTGGATCTTGATCTTCCAGTCGCGGATGCGCGAGTCGACGATCTCGAAGCAGGCCATCACGCCTTCGGTGGCGGCCAGCACGTCGGCGGCCGTGACGCCGGGCCCGATCAGGTCGCGCTCGAGCAGGAAGGCAATCTCGCCTTCGGCCTTGGGCTGGATCAGCGAGGCGGCCTCGATCGCTTGGCCCTCGTTGTAGACCATCGCGTCGGTGAGCATGCCGAAGTCGGGCTGATGCACCCCGAGCATGTTCATCACCGCCTGGCTGGTGACGCCGATCTTCTTGCCGACGATGCGCTCGCCCGCTTCGAGCCGGCGCGAATTCAGCCGCTGCTGGATGGCGTAGGCATCCTCGATCGTGATGTCGGGATGCCGGTTGGTCAGCGGCTCGACCATGCGCGCGCCCGCGAGCGCCGCGTGCAGTTCGTCGCCGAGCGATTGGATGAGGTCGGTATTCATGGCGAGGGGTTCAGAGTTTGACCATCACGTTGCAATCCGGCCGGTCAGGCCGGCGTCAGGCCCAAGGCACGGATGCCTGCGGCCGCGCAGACCTCGTCCTGCGCGGCCGAGCCGCCCGACACGCCGATGCCGCCGATGCGGTGCCCGCCCTCAACGATGGGCAGGCCGCCGCCGAACATCACCAGGCGCGCCCGCTGGTTCAGCCCGATGCGCAGCAGTTCGTCGTCGCCGACCGCACCAGCCCATCCTGACGTGGGAAAACCGAAGCTCGCCGCGGTGTAGGCCTTGTCGAGGGCGATGTCGATCGAGTGCAGGAACGCGCCGTTCATCCTCAGGAACGCCATCTGCGCGCCGCCGGCATCGACCACCGCGACATTGACGGCGACACCGAGGCTGCGCGCATGCTCCACGGCCGCGGCCACGGCGGCATGCGCCGCCGCGGTGCTGATGTGCCGGGCGTCGACGGAAACCGATGGGTCCATCGTTCTCAGGTATAGACATCGGTGAACGAGGGCGTGGCTTCACCGCTGTGGAAGAAGATGCCGCGCCAGAGGTTCTCTTCGGTCCAGGTGTTGACGGGGCGGTCTGGCTGCGCCAGGTAGCCCAGGCCGGCAAAGGTCTCGTTGCGGTTGCCGCTGGGATCGAAGAAGTAGATCGTCTGCCCGCGCGTGATGCCGTGCCGCGTGGGCGTGACGTCGATCCTGACCTTCTTCTTGGCCATCACGTCGGCGGCCTTGAGCACCTCGTCCCACGAGTCGAGGAAGAACGACGCGTGGTGGATGCCCGCAGCGGGCCCCGGCAGGAATGCGATGTCGTGCGGC
>DAORHX010000150.1:0-8400 GCA_035438245.1 Rubrivivax sp. | reverse complement strand
CCGCTGGACGGCGGCTGGATCGACTTCGAGCCGGCCGATGCGCGCGGCGAGGGCATCGCCGGCTACACGCTGGCCGTGGCCGACCGCGATGCGGTGTTGCGCCGGGCGCACGAGCTCGGCCTGGACGTGGCCGGCCATGGCGTGACGCTGTCCGGCACGCGCGTCGACTTGCGCCAGCTGTAGCGCTTCAGCCCCAGACCTCGCGCGCCACCTCGACCAGGTTGCGCCCGTGTGCACCAGGCGCCACAAAAGTGCCGTATATGTGAGCGCACGCTGACGAAATGAGATAGCCAATTCATCACTAGGCCGTTCCATCTAGAGAAGCGGCAGCAGTTCACGGCGGGGCGCCGCACCCCTGTGCTAATCTGAATTCAGGGTTAACACTTAGGAGCCCCCATGTGGCATATCCCGATCGCCGATTGGGCCGCGCTGCAAACGCAGCGCCAGCAGCAACTGCAGCGCCGCTGCTTCGAACTCTGGCAGCCGGGCGCCGCGGCGCCGCAGGCCGTGGTTGGCTGGTGCAACGGGCTGCGTGAGCTGCTGGCGCTGCCCTTCGATTTCGCCCGCCACCAGCACGCCGCCGGTGTGCGCTGCGGCACGCTGCCGCGTTCGCTGCTCGAATCGCAGCGCTTCGAGCAGCAGCTCGGCTTGATCGAACGCCTGTCGCTGGGGCCGCTGGCGCGCGACTGCTGACGCGCGGCTACGGGTTGACGGCCGCCCCGGTCGGGCAGGCCGTGCCCCCGTCGCGCTGGATGCGCGGCGTGCCGCCGTCCTCGGCGCGCCGGCCGGGCGCATACGGCGCCTGCGGCGCCTTGAAGCGGCCCAGGTAGTCGACCAGCGCATCCAGGTCCAGCGCACCGCCGAGCGCCGCCTGGCCGGCGGTGAAGGTGGCGAAGCTGTCGCCGCCGCTGGCCATGAAGCTGTTGACCGTGACACGGTACTCGCGCGCCGGCGCCGGCAGCCTGCCGCTGGCATCGACCAGCGTTTCGGTGCGGCCGCCGCGTGTCAGCGTCACCGCATGGATGCGTTGGTCGCAGGGCTTCGCGCCGTCCCAGCGGTACTTGAAGCCGGCCGACGGAATCATCAGGCGCGTGGCCGACGGCAGCTGGCCGCGGCAGCCGGCGAACTGCTGCTCGAGCGCGTCCTTGATCTGCTGCGCGGTCAGCGTCAGCGTCACCAGGCTGTTGCCGAAGGGCTGCGCGGTGAAGGCCTCGCCGTAGGTGACGTTGCCGTCGCCTTCGCCGCCGCGCTGCTTGTAGGTGAAGCCGGGCGTGCGCACGCCGCCGCGGTTCATCAGCGCGATCACCGCGCCGCCGAAGGCCGGTGCTGCCGTCGCCGCCAGCTGCGCGTCGGCGATCAGCTCGCCGGCCGGCATGTTGCACGCCGCATCGACGGCGTTGTTCGGCAGCTCGGCGGCGATGCTGCCGATGACCACCGCGGCGCGCGGCGCGACCAGCGCGTCGTAGCCGCCGACGATGCCGGCCACCGTGGCATCCGGCGCGATGTCGTGCCCGACCAGCCGGTTGGTGACCTGCGCGGCGACGACGTCGCGCGTGGCCGGGTCGATGCGCAGGTCGATGTCGCTGAGCACGCGGCCGAAGGCGCTGGCGCTGCTCACCGGGATGGCCCGGCCGCGGGCGTTCGGCAGCCGGCAGTTGTAGGCGGCATGCGTGTGGCCGCTGAGCACCACGTCGACCGCATCGTCGAGCTGGCCGACGATGCGCGCGATCGGCGTGCCTTGCAGGTTGCCGGCGCACGCATTGATGTCCTGCAGGCTGCCGGCCTGCACGCCGCCCTCGTGCACCAGCACGACGATCGCCTCGATGCCCTGCGCGCGCAGCGTCGGCACCAGCGCGTTGACGGTGGCCGCCTCGTCGCGGAACTCCAGCCCGGCGACGCCGGTGGGCACGACGATGCCGGGCGTGTCCTTCAGCGTCATGCCGATGAAGGCCACCGGCACGCCACGGAAGCGCTTCACGCCGTAGGCCGGCAGCAGCGTCTGCCCGGTGGCGCCGACCACCACGTTGGCCGACAGCCACTGGAACCTCGCGCCCTCGAACGGCACCGGCGTGCCGACCTTCGCGCCCTGGCAGCTGTTGATGTCGACGCGGCCCTGCGCGTCGAGCTTGCAGCCGCCACGCTGCAGCCGCAGCAGCTGCGCCGTGCCGTGGTCGAACTCGTGGTTGCCCACCGCGTTGAATTCCAGCCCGATGCGGTTCAGCGTCTCCACCGACGGCTCGTCGTGGAACAGCGACGAGATCAGCGGCGTCGCGCCGACCATGTCGCCGGCACCGACCACCACGTGCTGCGGGTTCTGCGCCTTCAGCGCGGCGACGTGCGCGGCGATGTGCGCGGCGCCGCCCACCGGCACACGCTGCGCCGCCGGCACGCCCAGGTCCGGCGCGAAGCTGCCCGGCGACTGCAGGTTGCCGTGGTAGTCGTTGAAGCCGATCAGCTTGACGTCGAAGGGCTCGCCGGTCGTGGCACAAGCGGCCAGCGCCAGCGCGGCAGCGTAGGCCAGCATTGTTCGCTTCATTCGTCACCCCCGCGACGCCACACGGCGCCCAAGGCGCGAGCCTTGTTCCACGCGCTCAGGCGCTCGTCCGACAGCGCATCCAGGAAGTCCGACAGCCGCTTCGACTTGGCCATCGTGTAGACCGTCAGCGCCGCCGTGGCGGCGAAGACCACGCCGAACAGCGCCAGCCGGTGCGTCAGCGGCGCCTCGGCCTCGGCCAGCAGGTTCATGCCGAGGAAACCGGTGGTCACGGTGCCGATCAGGCCGAAGATCGTCACCACCGTCAGCCGCACCACGGTGTTGGCCTGCCGGCGCAGGCTGTCGGCCTCGAGGTAGCCGCTCATGTCGGCGATGCGTTCCTTCACTTCCGCGTACAGCGCATCGCTGCCCAGGTGGCCGGTGGTCATGCGGAACAGCGCGCGCACCTGCGCCTGCTCCGACACCTCGTGGAACCAGTAGCGGTGCGTGAAGCGCAGGAAGCCGGCGAAGGTGTCGCGGATCGTGCGCTTGAAGTGGCGCACGCTGTCGGGGTCGGCGATGTCCAGGTGCTTCAGCGCCTCGGCCAGACGGTCGCTGAACATCAGCAGCGCCGCCTTCTGCACGTGCGCGATCAGGAACAGCAGGAAATGCTGGTGGCGGAACTGCGCCAGCACGCCGCGTTCGGCGCAGTTGTAGAAGGCCGCGCGCGCGTCGCCCACCACCACCAGCGAATGGCCGCTGCACAGGTAGCGTGTGTTCGGCGCGGCGCCGGCGTCGGACCAGAAGCGGTCGTAGCAGTGGCGTTGCTCGAACTCGGCCAGCTGCGGCTCGGCGAAGGGCAGCAGCGCGTCGTTGTCGCCCTCGGGCGCCGCGGTCAGCA
The DNA here is from genome assembly GCA_035438245.1 of Rubrivivax sp. Lineage (GTDB taxonomy): Bacteria > Pseudomonadota > Gammaproteobacteria > Burkholderiales > Burkholderiaceae_C > Rubrivivax. The sequence continues at coordinate 5,026 of DAORHX010000150.1, read as the reverse complement.
GTCCCAGGCGCACGAAGTCGTTGCGCGACAGCGCACGCGGCTCGTCCAGCGCCAGGCAGGCCATCGTCGGCATGCGGTAGTACTCGATCTGGCGAAAACGCAGCGCGCCGGGCCGCCCCGAGTGGTCGCTGACCAGCGGCTCCATCATGAAGGCCCAGTGCGCGGTGAAGCGCGGGGCGCGGTGTTCGGCGACATGCGCGAGGAACGCATCGCGCTGCTGCGCGTCCGACGCCGCCAGCACGCCGCCGTCGGCGTCGAGGAACTCGACGCTGGCCATGCAGTGCAGCGCCAGCCCGCGCTCGTCCCAGCCGGCCGGGTAGGCGCGGCCGAAGCGGTACAGCAGGTCCTGCGCCCGGGCCAGCGGCAGGTCGTCGGCGCTGACCTCGACGTTCAGCAGCACCAGGTCGATGTTCGGCAGGAAATACAGGTCGACATGCACGATGTCCAGCAGCAGCGGCGCATCGCCCGGCTTCGACACCAGGCGCACACGCGCCACGTCGCGGCGGCGGAACACGCGCATCGGCGAGCCGGCCGCGCTGGCGCCGCGCTGCGCGCGGCCGTCGCCGTAGAGGAAGCGCTGCACGTACGGCAGGAAGGTGACGAACTCGTTGTAATGCCGCTCGTGAAAGTCCTCGGCGTCGCCGGTGTACTCGTCGACCACCTCGCGCCAGTTCGGCGTCAGCAGCTCCCACGGCCGCGCCGCGGTGCCGGGCGGCAGCGGCATCAGCCGCAGCGGCCACAGCAGCACCTGGCGCAGGTGCCTGACCTGCGGACGGTCCGGGTTCGGCATGGCGCGTGAGTGTAGGCGCGTCGTGCCGGCAGCCCGCGGCGCAAAGCGGCCTGCGGCCGCTTTGCGCCGTCAGCGGTCACCGTCCTCCATGCGGATCAGGCCGCGTCCACGCCGGCCTGGAAGACCTGCAGGTCGAAGTCGGACGAGCCTTCCTTCATCGTCGCGCACAGGATGCGCTGGCCGTCGCTGCGCACGTTGACCAGCCCGTACACCAGGTCGGTGGCCATCGGCATCCACGACAGGCGGCGGTAGGAACCCAGTGGCGAGTCATCGAAGTCGACTTCGAGCTGGGCGGGCTCGTAGGGCTGTTTCGGCGCCGCCACGGTGCGCGCATGCGACGCGAAATCCAGGCCGACCGAACGCGCCAGCTCGGTGCTGTACAGCAGCGGCGGCAGCAGCTCGCCGTCGGCGGCGCGGACTTCGCGCCCGTAGCGCGCGCTGGCGCCGAGCACACGCGGCCGCGGGTGCGCGTAGTCCTCGTTGTCGCCGGACGAGATGACGGTGGCGCGCGCGGCCATCGCGCGCACGAAGCGCAGGTCGACGTCGTCGCTGCCGTGGTGGCAGCCCTTGGCGACGTCGGCCGTGAACTCGGCGGCCGGCTGGCAGGCCAGCAGCAGCCGCTGCGACGCGGTGTTCAGGTCGCCGGTGAGCAGCAGCCGTGCCTTGCCGTAGTCGACGCGCAGCACCAGCGAATGACCGTTGCGCGTGACGCTCTCGCTGCCCAGCCAGCGCAAGCCGCTGCCACCGCCGGCGAGCTTCTCGGCCACCGGGCCGAGCACCCGGATGGCCGCCGCGCCGTCGGCCGGCGCGTAGCCGGGCAGCCAGCCGGCGGCATGCGACAGGCGGCCGACCTTCTTCGGCACCTGCCCTACCAGCCTGGCCAGTGCCGCGAAGTCGCCGGAGAACGCGCGTTTCGGCTTGCCGAAGTGCGTCTTGCCGTCGAGCAGCTCGACGATGAAGCGGCCCGCGGGCGGGATGCCGAAGCCGGCATGCGGCAGCGGCTGCAGGCTCGTGTCGGCGCGCACGCTGCCGAGCTTGTCGCCGTCCTTGAAGCGGCCGATGCCGCCATGCCAGAAGTTCTGCACCTCGATGCCGAACGTGCGGCCGTCGGGCAGCGCGCCGCCCAGCAGGTCGATCAGGCCGCCGTAGTGGTCGGCGTCGGCGTGGCTGACGATCATGTTCTTCAGGCTGACGCGCTCGCGCTGCAGGTCGTCGATGAACTTCCAGCGCACGAAGTTGGCGGCGCCCTTGCGCGTCATCTGCTCGGCCGCGCGGATGCCGGCATCGATCATGTGCCAGGCGTCGTCCTGCGGCGTGCGCATCAGCACGCCGTCGCCCTGGCCGACATCGATGACATAGATCTCCAGCAGCCCGGCGCCGTCGGCCACCGCGCTGGCCGGCACCCAGCCGGTGCGGCGGCGCGCGCGCACCCTGACGCGCTCGCCGTCGCGCTCGATCTCCTGCAGCGGGTCGCCCCACAGCAGCGTGCACAGCGTCTTGCCGGCATCGTCCTTCAGCGGCAGCTTGAAGCGGCCACCGGCGTCGTTCAGGTACTTCATCACTGCCTCGCTGCTGCAAACCGTCACGTGCAAGCCGCACAATGATGCGCCAGCTCCGCCGCGCACCGTTGCACCACCATGTCGCTACGCCCGATGTTCATCGCCCCGGCCCGCTTCGACGACCCCGCGCAAGCGCTGGCCCAGGTGCAGGACATCTACCGCAGCAGCACCGAGCACCTGCGCGAATGGCTGCAGCGTTTCGTCGCCGGCGAGACGCTTGCGCAGCGCGTGCGCGCCTGCTACCCGTTCGTGCGCGTGCAGACGGCCACCGTCGCGCGCGCCGACTCGCGGCTGAGCTACGGTTTCGTCTCCGGCCCCGGCACCTACGAGACGACGCTGACGCGGCCCGAGCTGTTCGGCCGCTACTACCTCGAGCAGTTCAGCCTGCTGCTGCGCAACCATGCGGTGCAGCTCGAGATCGGCACCAGCGCGATGCCGATCCCGGTGCACTTCTCGCTGGCCGAGCACGAGCACCTCGAAGGCTCGATGAGCGCCGAGCGCCGGCTGCTGCTGCGCGACCTGTTCGACCTGCCCGACCTGGCGGCGATGGACGACGGCATCGCCAACGGCACGCACGAATCGCGCCCCGGCGAGGCGCAGCCGCTGGCGCTGTTCACCGCGCAGCGTGTGGACTACTCGTTGCAGCGGCTGCGCCACTACACCGGCACCACGCCCGAGCATTTCCAGAACTTCGTGCTGTTCACCAACTACCAGTTCTACATCGACGAGTTCATCAAGCTCGGCCACCAGCAGATGGCCGACCCGCAGGCCGACTACGACTGCTTCGTCGAGCCCGGCAACGTCGTCACGCGGCGTGCGGGCAGCCGGGCACAGCCCGGCGACGCGGCCGGCGTCGCGCCGCCGCGGCTGCCGCAGATGCCGGCCTACCACCTGCGCCGCGGCGACCACAGCGGCATCACGATGGTCAACATCGGCGTCGGCCCGGCCAACGCGAAGACCATCACCGACCATATCGCCGTGCTGCGCCCGCATGCCTGGCTGATGCTCGGCCACTGCGCCGGGCTGCGCAACACGCAGGAGCTGGGCGACTACGTGCTGGCGCACGGCTACGTGCGCGAGGACCACGTGCTCGACGAGGAACTGCCGCTGTGGGTGCCGATTCCGGCGCTGGCCGAGGTGCAGATGGCGCTGGAGCAGGCGGTGGCCGACGTGACGAGGCTGCAGGGCTACGATCTGAAGAAGGTGCTGCGCACCGGCACGGTGGCCTCGACCGACAACCGCAACTGGGAGCTGCTGCCGCACCCGGGGCCGGAGCGCCGCTTCAGCCAGAGCCGCGCGGTGGCGCTGGACATGGAAAGCGCGACCATTGCCGCCAACGGCTTCCGCTTCCGCGTGCCCTACGGCACCTTGCTGTGCGTCAGCGACAAGCCGCTGCATGGCGAGATCAAGCTGCCCGGCATGGCCAACACCTTCTACCGCGAGCGTGTCGACCAGCATCTGCGCATCGGCATGCGCGCGGTCGAACTGCTGCGCCAGGAACGCCCTGGCCGGCTGCACAGCCGCAAGCTGCGCGGTTTTGCCGAGGTGGCGTTCCAGTAGCGGGGGGCCTGCTTCGGCGAGTCTTCGGGCGCGCGGACCCCGACTCGCGACCTTGTCAGCCCTCCCGCGGCAGCACCGTCAGCACGCGCACGACGAAGGCGTGGAACTCGCTCATGTACTTGCGCAGGAACTCCTGCGTGGCCGGGTCGGCGACCTCACCGTCGGCTGCGATCAGCCCGGGCTTGAACTGCACGTAGGCCTCGACCTGGTTCATCAGCGGCGAGTTGCAGAAGCACAGCACGCCGCGCAGGCTCTGCTGCGCCACCGCGGTGCCGATCGCGCCGGGCGAGGTGCCGATCACGCCCGACGGCTTGCGCGCGAAGGAATTCTTGCCCCAGGGCCGGCTGGCCCAGTCGATGGCGTTCTTCAGCCCGCCGGGGATCGAGCGGTTGTATTCGGGGGTCACAAACAGCACCGCGTCGACGTCGGCGATGGCCTGCTTGAAGGCGCGCGCCACCGGCGGGTAGTCGGCGTCGTAGTCCTGGCTGTACAGCGGCAGATCCTTGATCGGGATCTCGCTGAGCTGCAGCTCGGGCGGTGCCAGCCGCACCAGCGCGTTGGCGAGCTGGCGGTTGATGGACGTCGACGACAGGCTGCCGACGAAATAGCCGACCTTGTACTTGCTCATGCTTGCCTCCTTGGGGTGGCCCGGGTGCCGGGCAGTGTGCAATGTAGCCGCAGCGCTGCGCTGCGCTGCGGCGTCGCCAGCAGCCGGAACACGAGCCGGAACAGGCGCAAGGACGCGACGGCCCCAGCACGCCGCCGCGTCGGGACTTGCCCACGGGATCGCGCCGAAGGCGCCGGGCTGCAGCGGCGCCTCAGCGCCCGCGCCACAGCGGGCGCAGCGCCAGCAGGCCGAGCAGCGGGCCCAGGCCCAGCCAGGGCAGCAGCGTGGCCAGCGGCAGGTGCTGCGCCAGCGTGACGAACAGCTGGATGCTGACGATCGAGATGCCGAAGCCCAGGCTGTTGGCCAGCGTCAGCACGCTGCCCACCGCCAGCGGCGGCGCGTTGCTCGCGGTCAATGCCGAGAACTGCGGCGAATCACCGGCCACGGTCACGCCCCACAGCAGCAGCCACGCCGCGAACAGCAGGTCCGGCGCCTGCAGCGCCCACGGCG
>DAORHX010000149.1:0-8429 GCA_035438245.1 Rubrivivax sp. | reverse complement strand
CCGCCAGCGTTCAATCTGAGCCAGGATCAAACTCTTCAGTTCGATCTTGAATGTTGCTCAAAGAATTGAAGTGAACTTCACTTCTATGAGCGTTTGAGACCATAGGTCCCGAGACCCCCGTGTGAACAGGGACCTCTTGGCACCGCCTTCAAACGCCCACGCTTATCGGCTGTATGTTGTTAAAGAGCTGTCTTCGCGCTGCGCTTTGTCGTCAGCAGCAAAGAGATGGAATTATGACGTGCCTTTTAGAACCTGTCAAGCATTCCTGCTTTCTTCGTCTCCATCCGTTGTCGGCCCGAAAACCGCCTGCTGTCAGGAGCGAAGCCGATGACTATAACACAAGATCGTCGCGGACTTCAATGCAGGCTGGTGCCAAACGCGCGCGCCGCCTCTTGCATGGGTTCGTCGGCCGACAAGACCCGCTGTAGCGCACTTGCCAGGCGCCGCGTGTCGGCGCGCAAGATGCGCTGCTTGATCGACGGGATCTGCGCGGGATGCATCGAGAAGCTGCGCAGGCCCATGGCAAGCAGCAGTTCGGTGAACGCGGAGTCTCCCGCCATCTCGCCACAGACGCTGACACCCTTGCCGGCATCGTTGGCACCGGCGATCACGTTGGCGATGAGGCCGATGACCGCCGGGTGCCACGGGTCATAAAGATGCGACACCGCGTCGTCGGCGCGGTCGATGGCCAGCGTGTACTGAATGAGGTCGTTCGTGCCGATCGAAACGAAGTCGAAGTGCCGCAGGAACTGGCCGAGACTCAGCGCCGCTGCCGGCACCTCGATCATCGCCCCGACGTCCACATGCGAGTACGCATGGCCGGCTTCGTCGAGCTGTCGCCGCGCTCGCTCCAGCGCCTCCAGCGTCAGCCGCACTTCACTCAGATGCGCAACCATGGGAATCAGGATGCGCACGCGCCCGAACGCACTGGCGCGCAGGATCGCGCGCAACTGCTGACGGAACATGCCCGGCTCCGACAGGCTCCAGCGGATGGCGCGCAGCCCCAGCGCCGGGTTCAGGACATGCTCATGGCGAAGCTCCTGCACCGACATGCGCTCCAGCGGCTTGTCGGCGCCGACGTCCACCGTGCGGATCGTCACCGGAAGACCCTTCATCGCCAGCACCGCGTCACGGTAGGCCTCGAACTGCTCCTGCTCATCGGGCAGGTCGTCGGCACGGCTCATGAACAGGAACTCGCTGCGGAACAGCCCCACGCCGACCGCGCCAGCCTCCAGCGCGGCGCTCGCGTCGCCCGGTTGTTCGATGTTGGCCAGCAGTTCCACGGCCTGCCCGTCCAGCGTGACCGATGGCGTGTGGCGCAGGCGGTGCAAGCGCGCGCGTTCCAGCTCGCTCTGCCGCTGCCTGAAGCGGTATTCCTCGAGCACGATCGGTGACGGGTCCACGATGACGATGCCGGCATCGCCATCGATGACCACCCAGTCATCCGGCCGGATCAACCGGCTGGCCTCGCGCGCACCGACGACCGCCGGAATGTCCATGCTGCGCGCCACGATCGCGGTGTGCGAAGTGCGGCCACCGACATCGGTGATGAAGCCAGTGAACACGCTGCGCTTGAAACGCATCATGTCCGCGGGCGCCACGTCGTTGGCGACGAGCACCAGCGGATCCTCTCCGGCGAAGTCGCGCGGCCCGACCGCGCCGGCATGCTCGGCGTGGTCCACGGCGGACGGGTCGCGCGACATCGCGCGCAACATGCGCTCGACCACCTGCTCCAGGTCGGCCTTGCGTTCGCGCAGGTAGTCGTCCTCCATCTCGTCGAACTGCCGCGCCAGAACCTCCAGCTGTGCCGACAGCGCCCATTCGGCGTTGTAGTGGCGGTCGATCACCCAGCTGCGCGCCGCGCCGCTCAGCGCTTCGTCGTGCAGCAGCATCAGGTGCACGTCGAGCAGGGCCGACAGCTCGGCCGGCGCATCGTCGGGCAGATCGCGCTGCAACGCGCCCAGTTCGGCGGCCACGGTGTCGCGGGCATGGCGCAGGCGCTGCACTTCGTCCTCGACATGCTCGGCGGCGATGAAGTAGTGCGCCACGTCGACGCGACTCGACGCAACCAGCACCGCACGGCCGATGGCGACACCGCGCGACACCGGCATGCCGAAGACCTGAATGCTCATGAGGCCACTGTAGCGCAGCCCCTGCGTCCACCGACCCGGCGTGCCGCGCTACTGGCCTTCGCCGAACTTGTCGTCGATCAGGGCCACGATGGCCTTCATCGCCGCCTGCTCGTCGACACCTTCGGTCTCGACCTCGACCTCGGTGCCGACACCCGCGGCCAGCATCATCACGCCCATGATGCTCTTCGCATTGACGCGGCGACCATTGCGCGACAGGTGCACATCGCACGCGAAGCCGCCGGCGAGCTTGGTGAGCTTGGCCGATGCGCGCGCATGCAGCCCGAGCTTGTTACTGATCGTGGCGACCTGCTTGATCATGCGTCGTGGTCCTGACGGCTTGGTTCTGCGGCGGCGACATGGTGACCGGCATCACCCCCTGCGTGGCGCCGGCCACGGCGCGCGCGACCAGCGTGTCGAGCGGCTCCTTCGTGCCATAGCACAGCGTGCGCCACAGCATCGGCACGTTGACGCCGGCAACGACACGCACACGCGGATTGCCCAGCAGCAGCGTCGCGCCGCGGCACGGCGTGGCGCCGAACGCATCGGTGAAGACCAGCGTGTCCTCCTCGCCGCAGCGCTCGATCCGCGCATGGGCCTCGGCTTGCACCCCCTCCGCGGTGGCGTCGTTCGCCACGTCCAGCGCCTGCACATCGACGCCGGCATCGGGAAAGGCATGCTCGGCCACGGCTTTCAGCGACGAGGCCAGCGGGGCATGCGCAATGATCAGGATGTTGGCCATCGGGAGGCAGCTTCGCGGTCGATTATCGCCATTCGCTGCTGTCGCCAGAGGAACCAGCCCTGCGCCAGAACGCAGCACAGCCCGAATGCGCCGATCGCGCCCTGGAACGACGCCCTGCGTGTCCAGCCCCATGCGCCCAGCATGTCGATGAGCATGCCGACACCCCACTGCAGGCAGAACACGCCGGCGAAGATCAGCAGATTGAAGGCGGACAACGCACGTCCCGCCCAGGCCGGCGCAAAGGCCTGGCCGACGGCCGGCTGGCTCAGCGTGACGCAGCTCGACAGCACACACCACGCGGCCCAGTGCCAGGCGCCGGCACGGTCCCCCTGCGCCACGATCAGCGCCAGCATCAGCATGCTGAACGGCAGACCCCAGGTGATGACATGCCGCGCGTGCAGCCCGCGGCGCACCGCTCGCGGCATGACCACACCCCAGGACATGAACGCCAGCAGCATCGCCAGATTGATGCCGAACAGTCCGGTGGCCGCCTGCGCCGGCGTCGCTCCCGCCACCTGCGTCAGCCAGGGGCCCGCCCACAGCGACTGCATGGCGATCAGGCCGCCATAGTTGAAGAAGCCCAGCGGCGCCATCGCCACGAACATCGGGTGGCGCATGATGTCGCGATAGCGCCCTTGGGCGGATGACACCGACACCGGCGCGGACGACGGCGCGAACCGTGCGATCAGCAGCATCGCCAGCAGCAGCAACGCGGCCAGCGCCACGAACAGGCCGCGCCAGCCGGTCAGCGGCAACAGCATCTGCACCGGCAGCGTCGAGGCCACCATGCCCAACGAACCGGTCATCAGCATCCACGAGTTCAGCCGCAGCTGCGTGGCGGTGCCGAAGAGGTGGCGAAAGCAGGTCAACGGCGCCATCAGGCACGCGGCCACGCCCATGCCGATCAGCAGCCGCGCAACGCTCAGCGACACCAGGCCGCGCGCCTGCGCGAACGCCGCGCAGCCCGCGACGGCCAGGCTCAGCAGCACGAGCTGCACGCGTCGCGCTCCGAAGCGGTCCAGTGCCCGCCCGAGCGGCAATTGCAGCGCGGCGAAGCCAAGGAAGTAGGCCCCGGCCAGCAGCCCCAGGTCGGCACTGCGCAAGCCGAGCTCGGCGCTGAACACCGGCGCCAGCGTGGCCGTGACCGCTCGCAGCAGCGCCGACAGGAAGTAGGCGAAGGCAAAGGCCAGCACCAGCGACACCGCGGCGCGCCCGCCGATCGCCGCGGCAGCGGCCTGCGTCGTCGCATCGCCGCGCCGCGCCGCGTGCTGCGGTCTCATTGCTGAACGCGCGACGCAGCGTCGAGCCGCAGGCTGCCGAAGAAGGTCTGGGCAGCCTCTTCGTCGAGTCGCTCGCCCAGCGCCACGGCCTGGAACACGCGCCTGCCGCGGGCGAAGACCGCCACCTGCTCGGTCACCGCACGGCCGTCGGGCATGCGGCCCACGAACTGCAGCCGCTGGCTGGCCGCATTGGGCGTGGCGCCCTCGACCTTCAGCTCCAGCGGCTGCGCGGGCGCGGCCGACAGGTTGGCCGCCGCGGCGGTGCGCAACTCGGTCAGCGCCGGGCCGACGCGGGCGGGGTCCTCCAGCTCGGCGAAGGCGACGGCCCAGGTGGTGCCGGCGGCCTTGCAGGCATGCAGTTCCAGCCGCACGACGTCGGGACCCAGGCCCACACGCCGCGCATGGCTCGCCGGCTTGCACGGAAAGAGCACGCTCAGGCCGCTGCCCGCGGGCCGCACCTCGCGCCAGTCGAGCGCCGGCGCACAGGCTGCCAGCCACAGCGCCACGACCCCCACTGCCCTCCCTGCGTACCGACTCATCTGGCCGCGATTATCGAGCCGGCCCTTCGCCGCGCCCGCCTCGTCGCCGCGTGAACTATTGCCGGCGGCTTCGCGCATGCGCCGGTCACCCCGTGATCGCGGGCTGGTCGATTCCGTCGGGATCGACACACTCGCAGCCATGAAACGCGGGCGGCCGGCCCATGCCTCGCCGGTACCCAGCGATGCCTCGAGGAGTGGTGATGGACTTGTCAGATCTGCGCAGTGCCGCCGGCCACGGAAACGCCGCCCCCCCACTGGCCGCCGGGCGCAGCGGCAGCGAAACCTTCAGGGAACTGCTCGGCCAGGTCGGCCGCGAGGTCGCGGCGCCGATGACCTCCGCACTCGAGCGTGTCAACGCCTTCGCCACCACGGGGCGCATCGACCGCGCCGGCCTGCGCGCGCTGCGCGACGAGATCGAAGCCGCCCGCCGCATCGGGCTCAGCGCGCAACAGATCGGCCGCTTTGCGTCAGGGCGCGTGCGCCAGACCCCCGAACGGCTGAACCTGACGCAGACGCTGCGCGACGCGCTGTCGCAGCGCGGCCGCGAAACCGCCTCGCGCGGCATCGGCCTGCGCCAGGAGCTGAAGCCGGCCGAGGTGATCATCGACGCGTCGATGTGCGCCGCCCTGCTGCAGGCCGTGCTGGACTGGAGCTTCGAGCACGCGCGCTCGCACATCGAGTTCCGCATCGACGTCCGCAGCTGGCCCGAGCGCGCCCGGCTGGCGTGCCGCTTCGCCCACATCCCGCCCGATGAAGTGCCCGCGCAGGCGCAGCAGGATGCAGCGCGGCTCGAAACCGTGCCGTGGCAGCTGCTGCGCCGCTTGGCCCAGGCCCTGGGCCTGGTGCTGCAGCGCAATGACGAGGCCGGGAACACCGAGCTGACGCTGGAGTTCCCGCGCACCGTCGGCGAGGGGCTGGTGCTGCTCGATGTCGACGAGCCGAGCCAGGGTGCGCCGAACTCGCAGCCGATGGTCGGCCGGCACGTGCTCATCATCGCCAGCCGCCGCGAGACGCGCAATGCGGTGCGCGACACGTTGCGCACGATGGGGCTGATGGTCGACTACGTGGCCTCGGTCGACGAGGCGCGCCAGTTCTGCCGCGGCGGGCTGCCGCATGCGATCCTGTTCGAGGCGGCGCTGGCCGGCGAGAACTTCCGCAAGCTGCGCAACGAATGGTGCCTGGAAGTGCCGGCGCTCGCCTTCATCGAGATCGCCGAGGACGGCCGCGCGCTCGAGGTGCACGACATCGGCGGCCAGCGCACCTCGCGCATCGGCCGCGACGTGCTCGCCAGCGCCTTGCCCAGCGCGCTGATGTTCGAGCTGGCGAAGGCCGGCTGAGCCGGCGCCGCTCAGGCGATCGCGTCGGCCACGCCGGCGGCGTGCGCCTGCTGGTCGGCGTGGTAGCTCGACCGCACCAGCGCGCCGACCGCGGCGTGCGTGAAGCCCATCTTCGCGGCCTCGGCCTCGAACATGCGGAAGGTGTCCGGGTGCACGTAGCGCAGCACCGGCAGGTGGTGGCCGCTGGGCGCCAGGTACTGGCCGATGGTCAGCATGTCGATGCCGTGCGCGCGCATGTCGCGCATCACCTGCAGGATCTCGTCGTCGGTCTCGCCCAGGCCGACCATCAGCCCGCTCTTGGTCGGCACGCCGGGCACCGCCGCCTTGAAGCGCTGCAGCAGATCCAGACTGAAGGCGTAGTCCGAGCCGGGGCGCGCCTGCTTGTACAGCCGCGGCACCGTTTCCAGGTTGTGGTTCATCACGTCCGGCGGCGCCGCCTTCAGGATGTCCAGCGCGCGGTCCAGCCGGCCGCGGAAGTCCGGCGTCAGCACCTCGATGCGCGTGGCCGGCGACAGCTCGCGCACGCGGCGGATGCAATCGACGAAATGCGCGGCGCCGCCGTCGCGCAGGTCGTCGCGGTCGACGCTGGTGATGACCACGTACTGCAGCTTCAGCGCGGCGATGGTCTTGGCCAGGTTCAGCGGCTCGTCGGCATCGAGCGGGTCGGGCCGCCCGTGGCCGACGTCGCAGAACGGGCAGCGGCGCGTGCACTTGTCGCCCATGATCATGAAGGTGGCCGTGCCCTTGCCGAAACATTCACCGATGTTCGGGCACGAGGCCTCCTCGCACACGCTGTGCAGCTTGTGCTCGCGCAGGATCTGCTTGATCTCGTAGAAGCGCGTGCTCGGGCTGCCGGCCCTGACGCGGATCCATTCGGGCTTCTTCAGCGTCGGCGCCGCCACCACCTTGATCGGGATGCGCGAGGTCTTGGCCTGCGACTTCTGCTTGGCGGCCGCGTCGTAGGCCGCGCCGTCGGCCGGTGGGGGTGTCGTGGTCATCGGAGTTCAGGGGCTCAGCCGGGCGCTCAGGTGCTGCGCCAGCAGCGGCGCCACGCTCGCCCAGTCGGTGCGGACGCCCAGTGTAGCCAGATCGACCGCGCGCAGCCCCGCGTAGCCGCAGGGGTCGATGCGCTCGAACGGGCTCAGGTCCATCGCCACGTTCAGCGCCACGCCGTGGTACGTGCAGTGGCGGCTGACCTTGATGCCCAGCGCGGCGATCTTGCCGAGCCCGCGGAACGGGTCGCCCGGCGCAGCCGGACCGGCCAGCGCGGCATGGCCGAAAGGGTCGTCCAGCCGCACGTAGATGCCGGGCGCGCCGGCGACGCGGTGGCCGGTGACGCCGAAGTCCTCGAGCACCTTCAGCACCGCATGCTCGAGCCGGTAGACGTATTCCTTGACATAGATGCCCAGCCGGCGCAGGTCGACCAGCACATAGGCCACCACCTGCCCGGGGCCGTGATACGTGACCTGGCCGCCGCGGTTGCTCTGGACCACCGGGATGCCGCCGGCATCGTGCAGGTGCTGCGCGCGGCCGGCCACCCCCTGGGTGAATACCGGGTCGTGCTCGACCAGCCACAACTGGTCGTCGTCGTCGGGCGCGCGCCGCGCGGTGAAGTCGCGCATCGCCTGCAGCGTGTCGGCGTAGTCGCGCCGACCGAGCAGCCGCACCTGCACTACAGCACCACCTTGACCAGCGGATGGCTGCTCAACGCGCGGTACAGCGCGTCGAGCTGCTCGCGCGAGGTGGCGGTGACGGTGAGCGTCAGCCCCAGGTACTTGCCGCCGCGGCTCGGCCGCAGCTGCAGCGTGCCGCGGTCGTAGCCGGGGTCGTGGCGCAGCGCGATGTCGACGATCGCCTGTTCGAAGTCCGGATGCGCGTCGCCCATCACCTTGATCGGGAACAGGCTCGGATACTCGATCAGCGACGGTGCATCGTCGGTGGCCATCGCCCCGCTCCGAGCCTTCAGATCGACTGCAACGCCTTGGCGCGCTGATAGGCCTCGAACAGCCGCGCGTACACCGGGCCGACCTTGCCGCGCAGCGCGCCGTGACCCACCGCCTCGCCGTCGAGCTGCGTCACGGCCAGCACTTCCTTCGTCGCCGAGCTCAGCAGCAGCTCGTCGGCGCTGCGCACGTCGGCCTCGGGAATCGGCCGCAGGTTGTAGGCGATGCCCTCTTCCTCGCACAGCTCGCGCAGCAGGTCGACGCGGATGCCTTCGAGCACCTGCTCGCTCTTCGGCGGGCCGAGCAATGCCCCTTCGTGCACCACCCAGACGTTGCTCGCCGCGGCCTCGGTCAGGTAGCCGTCGCGGAACATGATCGTCTCCGTCGCGCCGTGGTCGGCCGAGATCTGCCGCGCCAGCACGTTGCCCAGCAGCGAGATGCTCTTGATGTCGCCGCGCT
>DAORHX010000148.1:0-8479 GCA_035438245.1 Rubrivivax sp. | reverse complement strand
GGGGCAGCTGCGCCTGGGCTGGGCCGGGCCGCCGGTGCCCGGTGCCGAGCAGCGCGTGGCCGACGATGGCGAGCTGCTGGTGCGCGGCGCGATGGTGTTCAGCGGCTACCTGCACGACGCCAAGGCCAGCGCCCAGGTCATCGGCGCCGACGGCTGGCTGCACACCGGCGACATCGTCGAGCGCCATCCGGCCGACGGCTCGATCCGCATCGTCGACCGCAAGAAGTCGGTGCTCATCACCAGCGGCGGCAAGAACATCACGCCCTCGCTGATCGAGAACGCGCTGAAGGAGAGCCCGTACATCGAGGAAGCGATCCTGCTCGGCGACGGCCGCCACTTCCTGGCGGCACTGATCCAGGTGGACCTGGCCACCGCCGGCCGCTGGGCGCAGGAGCGCGGCCTGGCCTACACCCACTACGCCAGCCTGTCCGCGCTGCCCGAGGTGCGCGAGCTGGTGCAGGCCCACGTCGACCAGGTCAACGGCCGCTTCGCGCGCGTGGAGAACGTGCGCAAGTTCGTCATCCTGCGCAAGCAGCTGGACCACGACGACGGCGAGGTCACGGCGACGATGAAGGTGCGGCGCGCCGCCATCGAGCGCAAGTTCGCCGCGGAGATCGCACAGATCTATGGGCCGCCTGCGGCCGTGGAGGCCTGAAGCCATGGACTTCGTGCTCAATCTGCTGGTGTCGGGCCTGGTCGTGGGCAGCGTCTACGGCCTGATCGCGATGGGCTTCGCGGTCATCTACCGCGCCACCGGCATGCTGAACTTCGCCCAGGGCGAGCTGATGATGCTGGCCGCCTACATCGCCTATGCGCTGGCCGCCTGGGGTCCGGGCGGGCTCGACCAGGCCTCGCCTGCCGCGCTGTGGTGGGTGGTGCCGGGCACGCTGGCGCTGTCGGTGCTGGCGGCGGTGCTGCTGGAGTACCTGTTCATCCGCCCGATGGCCGGCGAGTCGATGTTCGCCAAGGTCATGGTGACGATCGCGCTGGCGGTGATGATCCGCGCCGCCATCGTGCTCGCCTGGGGCAACGAACCGATGGCCATGCCGCGCCTGCTCGGCCAGGCGCTGCTGCAGCTCGGCCCGGTGGCACTGTATTCGGCGCAGGCGCTGGTGCTGCTGGCCATGGCCGCCACCTGTGTCGCCACCTGGCTGCTGTTCGCGCGCTCGCGCACCGGGCTGGCGATGCGCGCCACTGCCAACGACGAGTCGGCCGCGCTGCTGATGGGCATCGACGTCAAGCGTGTGTACTCGACGGCCTGGGCGCTGTCGGCGCTGTACGCCGGCCTGGCCGGGCTGGCCTGCGCCTTCCTCTTCAACGTCGAACCGGCAATGTCGGCCCAGGGGCTGCGCGCCTTCCCGGCCACCATCCTCGGCGGCCTGGACGCGGTGCTGGGCGGCGCCTTCGGCGGCCTGGCCATCGGCATGCTGGAGAACCTGGCCGGCGGCTTCCTCGGCCGCGGCATGAAGGACATCGTCGGCTTCCTGCTGATCATCGTCGTGCTGATGGTCAAGCCCTACGGCCTGTTCGGCACCCGCCGGATCGAGAGAGTCTGATGCGCAGCGGCACCTTCAAACAACGTTACGCGGAACTGGTCGCGCTCAGCGACAACCCAGCCAAGTGGGCTTGGTGCGCGCTGGCAGTGGCGGCGGCCGCGGCGCTGCCGCTGCTGGCCAATAGCTACGTGCTCGGTCTGGCGACGACGATCGCCATCACCGCCATCGCGGTGCTCGGGCTGAACCTGCTGACCGGCGTGGCCGGCCAGCTCTCGCTCGGCCACGCCGGCTTCCTGGCGCTGGGCGCCTACACCCAGGCCATCCTCGCCACCGACCACGGCTGGCCGGCGCTGGCCGCGCTGCCGCTGGCCGGGCTGGTGGCGGCGCTGGCCAGCCTGGCGGTGGGCATTCCGTCGCTGCGCCTGAAGGGGCTGTACCTGGCGCTGACCACGCTCGGCTTCTCGGTCATCGTCACTTACGTGCTGGTTATGGCCGAGGGCCTGACCCGCGGCCCCAGCGGCATGCCGGTGCCCACGCTGGCGGTCGCCGGGCTGGGCCATGGCCCGACGGTCTACCTGCTGGCGCTGGCGCTGCTGCTGGCGGCCGTGCTCGGCGCGCTGAACCTGATGCGCAGCAAGATCGGCCGCGCCTGGACGGCACTGCACGACCACGACATCGCCGCCAGCGCGATGGGCATCAACCTCAGCGCCTACAAGCTGCTGGCCTTCGTCGTCAGCGCCTTCTACGCCGGCGTCGCCGGCGCGCTGCTGGCGCTGCAGGCGCGCTACATCAACGTCGACGGCTTCGGCGTGCTGCTCAGCGTCGAGGCGCTGGCGATGCTGATCGTCGGCGGCGTCGGCCGCGTCAGCGGCGCGCTGCTCGGCGCGGCCTTCCTGATCGCGCTGCCGGAAGTGATCCGCCTGGGCTTCGGCGGCACCGGCTCGCGCCTGGACAACCTGTTCGCCAACCACGCGCACGAGGTCAAGGAGCTGCTCTACGGCGCGGCCATCCTGCTGTTCCTGCGCCTGGAGCCCGAAGGCCTGGCCGGCATCTGGCGCAAGACCAAGCGCTTCTGGGTGCTGTGGCCGCTGTCGAAGTGAAGCCCGCTGTCCTGGCCGTATTCCTCTCCCCGCCCGCCAACCCACCCCCTGGAGTGCATCGCATGACACACACCCGCACCTTCCGCCGCGGCCTGCTGGCCCCGGTGCTGGCCCTGGCCGTCGCCCACGCGGCGTCGGCGCAGACCCCCGGCGTTTCGGACAACGAGATCCTGATCGGCGAAGTGCTGATGCTGTCGGGTCCGGCCGCCTTCATCGGCAAGTCGGCCTATGCCGGCTCCAAGCTCGCCGCGGCCGAGATCAACGCCGCCGGCGGCATCAACGGCCGCAAGCTGCGCGTGCTCTACGAGGACGACGGCTACGTGCCGGCGCGCTCGGTCAGCGCGATGCGCAAGCTGATCGACGTCGACAAGGTCTTCGCCGTCACCGGCACCACCGGCGGCTCGGGCGTCACCGCGGTGATGCCGGTGGTCGAGGAGCAGGGCGTGCCGACGATCGTGCACGTCGCGCCCAACCCCACGGTCATCAACCCGCGCCGCGCCAATGTCTTCATGGTCGGCCCCGACTACGACGTCGCCGCCTACGAAGGCATGCGCTACCTGGTCGACAAGCAGGGCAAGCGCGGCGCGCGTTTCGGATTGCTCTACCAGAACGACGACTACGGCAAGGGCGTGCTGAAGGGCTACCAGAAGGCGATCACCGACCTGAAGCTGAGCAACGCGGTGGAGGTGCCGTACCAGCGCGGCGCCAAGGACTTCTCGGCCGAGGCGCTGCGCCTGAAGAATGCCGGCGTCGAGGTGCTGGTGCTCGGCACCGTGGTCACCGAGGTCGCCGGCATCCTGGCCGAGACACGCCGCCTGGGCATGGACCTGACGGTGGTCGGCAACTGGGCCGCCGGCCTGCCGGCGACGATCAAGCTGGCCGCGCCCTACGGCTACAACTACTTCTTCAACGACTACTACGCGAGCCTGTCCGACCCCGCCGGGCAACGCGTGATGGACAGCGCGCGCAAGAACCTGCCGGCCGACGAGGTGGCGGCGATGAGCCGCTACGCGGTCAGCGGCTACGTCGGCATCAAGCTGATGGCCGACGCCATGCGCCGCTGCGGCCGCGACCTGACGCGCGCCTGCGTCATCGCCGAACTGGGCAAGACCCGCGCCTACGACACCGCCGGGCTGAGCGGGCCGATCGCGCTGGACAACCCGGCCGGCCATGCGGCGCCGCCGCTGAAGATGTTCCAGGTGAACGCCCAGGACGGCAGCGTCAAGGCGCTGACCGATTTCGGCAGCCCCTGAACGCGCGAGCCAAGGAGAACAACCGCGATGAGCGTGGACTACCGCGTGCAGGGCCAGGCGGCCTGGCTGCAGTTGAACCGGCCCGAGGCGCTGAACGCGCTCGACCGCCGCACGCTGGAAGCGCTGGCCGCCGGCATCGGCCGCGCCCAGGCCGACGAGCAGGTGCGCGTGCTCGTGCTCACCGGCACCGGCCGCGCCTTCTGCGCCGGCGGCGACATCAAGGCGCTGCTGCACGACGTGGCAGCCGGCGGCAGCGCGGCGGCCGCCGGCGAGGAGGACTACATCGACGTGGTGGCGCGCTGTTTCGCCGCGGTGCGCGCATTGCGCAAGCCGCTGATCGGCGCGGTCAACGGCGTCACCGCCGGCGGCGGGCTGGAGCTGCTGCTGTGCTGCGACCTGGTGCTGGCCGCCGAGGATGCGCTGCTCGGTGACGGGCATGCCAACTTCGGCATCTTCCCGGGCGGCGGCTCGGCCGCGCTGCTGCCGCGGCGGCTGCCGCTGAACGTGGCCAAGCAGCTGCTGTTCAGCGGCGAGCTGCTGCCCGCGGCACGCTGGCAGGCCTGGGGCCTGGTCAACGAGCTGGTGCCGCCCGAAGCGCTGCAGACGCGTGCGCAGGCGCTGGCCGATGCCCTGTCGCGCAAGAGCCCGGTGCTGCTGGAGCGGCTGAAGCGCGTCGCCGACGCCAGCGCCGACAAGTCGCTGGCCGATGCGCTGCGCCAGGAGCTGTTCGAGCTGCGCGCGCACATGCGCACGCAGGACATGCGCGAGGGCACCACGGCCTTCGTCGAGAAGCGCCAGCCTCACTACATCGGCCGCTGAGCGGCCGCACCTCCAGACTTCGCATCCATGCAGAACATCTACATCGTCGGCGTCGGCATGACGCCCTTCACCCGCCACCCCGCGCTGTCGGTCAAGCAGCTCACCGCGTGGGCCGTGCAGGACGCACTGCGCGACGCCGGCTGCACGGCGGCCGACGTGCGCGCCGCCTTCTACGGCAACTGCGCGCAGGGCCTGCTGGAAGGCCAGCACCTGGTCAAGGGCCAGGTCGCGCTGCTGCCGCTGGGGCTGCAGGGCATCCCGATCGTCAATGTCGAGAACGCCTGCGCCACCGCCAGCACGGCGCTGCACATGGCCTACCACTACCTGCGCTCGGGCGGCTGCGACGTCGCGCTGGCCGTCGGCAGCGACAAGATGTACACCGAGGACAAGGCACGCCGCTTCGGCATCTTCGACGCCGCCTGGGACGTGCAGACGCCCGAGCAGAACCATCGCGACATCCTCGAACTCGGGCGCGGCGTCACAGCGCCGCCGGGCAGCACCTCGCCCGCGCAGTACAGCCCGTTCATGGACGTCTATGCCTCGTTCGCGCGCCAGTACGAGCGCCGCTTCGGCATCACCCAGCGGCAGCTGGCCACCATCGCCGCGAAGAACCGGGTCCACGCGCGCGACAACCCGCGCGCACAGTTCCGCCAGCCGATGACGGTCGACGAGGTGCTCGCCGCGCCGCCGATCACCTACCCGCTGACGTTGCCGATGTGTTCGCCGATCTCCGACGGCGCCGCCGCCGCGCTGCTGTGCAACGAAGACGGCCTGAAGCGGCTGCGCGCCGATCGGTCGCGCGCGGTGCTGGTGCTGGCCAGCGTGCTGCGTGCGGCCAGCGCGCGCGACGGCGAGGACCTCGAGCATCACCTGACGCGCCTGGCCGCCGCCGACGCCTACGCCGCGGCCGGCCTGGGGCCCGAGGACATGTCGGTGGCCGAGGTGCACGACGCCACCGCAATGGGCGAGCTGATGCAGAGCGAGAACCTGGGCTTCTGCGCGCTCGGCGAAGGCGGTGCGCTGGCCGAATCGGGGGCGACCACCTTGGGCGGGCGCATCCCGGTCAACCCCTCCGGCGGCTTGCAGAGCAAGGGCCACCCGATCGGCGCCACCGGCCTGGGCCAGGTGTTCGAGCTGGTCAGCCAGCTGCGCGGCGAATGCGGCGCGCGCCAGGTGGCTGGGGCGCGCTTGGCCATCCAGGAGAACGGCGGCGGCATCTGGGGCGTGGAGGAGTCTTCCGCGCACATCGGCATCTACGGCCGCGCGGCATGAAGCTGGCCGGCAAGACCTGCGCCGTCGCCGGCGGCGCCTCGGGGCTGGGCGCGGGCGTGGTGCGCTACCTGCGGCGCGTGCACGATGCGCGCGTGCTGGTGCTGGACAGCAATGCGCAGGCCGGTGCGGCGCTGGCCGACGAGCTGAACGCTGCCCCCGGCGTCACCGCTGCGCCGGTGCTGTTTGCGGCCACCGACATCGCCGAGGAAGACCAGGTGGCCGAGGCGGTGGCGCGTGGCCGCAGGCACTTCGGCGCGCTGCACGCCTGCTTCAACTTCGCCGGCATCGTCAGCCCGCTGCGCATCCTCGACCGCGAAGGCCAGGCGAGCAGCGGCGAGCGCTTCCGCCGCACGCTGATGGTCAACCTGGCCGGCACCTTCCACGTCATGGCGCACTGCGTGGCGGCGATGCGCGACAACCCGCCCGACGAGGACGGCGAGCGCGGTGTGGTCGTCAACATCGCCTCCGGCGCCGCCTTCGACGGCCAGGTGGGGCAAAGCGCCTACAGCGCCAGCAAGGCCGGCGTGGTGGGCCTGAGCCTGCCGGCCGCGCGCGAACTGGCGCCGCTGGGCATCCGCGTCAATGCCATCGCGCCGGGGGCGTTCTGGACGCCGATGCTGCAGAGCCTGCCGGACAGCGTGGTGCAGCGCATCGCCGCGGACTTCCAGTTCCCCAAGCGCTTCGGCCATGCCGACGAGATCGCCGGACTGTGCTGCTACATCGTCGAGAATGGCTATCTCAACGGCGAGTGCATCCGGCTGGATGGCGCGTTCCGCCTGCCGCCGCGCTGAAGCTGCCATCCACCCGATGTCGACCCGGCCCCGCAAGTCCACCGCTCCGACCCCGGCCGCGCCCGCGGCCGCGCGCAAGCGGCTGCCGAAGGCCGAGCGCTACGACGGCATCCTCGCTGCCGCCGAGGAGGTGTTCTGCCAGGCCGGCTACGACGCCTCCACGGTGGCCGACGTGGCGCTGCGCGCGGGCGTGGTGGAAGGCAATGTCTACCGCTACTTCAAGTCCAAGCGCGAACTGGTGGCGCGTGTGGTGTCCGACTGGTACAGCCGCAAGCTCGACGAACTGGAAGCCGAGGTCGCGCAGATCGCCTCGGTACGCAGCCGGCTGCGCTACCTGATCGCCGCGCACCTGCGCTCGATGCGCGACAGCCCGCGGCTGATGCGGCTGATCATCCGCGAGCTGCGCACCGGCGACCCCGAGTTCAGCGGCATCGTCGGCGAGCTGAACCAGCGCTACACGGCATTCCTGCGCCTGGCGCTGGAAGAAGGCGTCAGCAACGGTGAACTGCGTGAAGACACGCCGGTGCGCCTGCTGCGCGACATGATCTTCGGCGGGATCGAGCACCACGCCGCGCGCTACCTGGCTGGTACGGGATCGCTGGACGTCGAGACCACGGCCGACGAGATGCTGGCGCTGGTGCTGGACGGTGCGGCGGCGGCGGGACATGTCCTACGGTCCAGGGTGCCGACCGAGGTGCCGTCGAATCAGGACGCCCCATCGCGCGGGATACCCCTGTAGTCATGGAGCTTCTACCCGGGAGACTGCGGTGAGTGAACCTCACCGGGTTTCGTGGAGGCAGATTGAGCCGCACCGGATTTCGCGTCGTCCAACAGCTGGCGCGTTTCACAAGCTGCACCACCTGCAGCACCGGCGTGACCCGTTCGGGCTGCGCGGCCAGCAGCACGCGCAGCGGGATCGGCGGCGACAGCACCCATTGCCTCTCCGGCACATGCGGGATGACGTGGTCCACCAGATGCGCTGCCGTCTGCGACATGCGCCGCGCGCCGCATGAGGGGCAGAACCCGCGCCGCTTGCAGCTGAACGCCAGCAGCTTGTCGTGGCTGCACTCTCCGCAGCGCAGCCTCGGAAGGCCGTGCGCCAGGATGCCGCACTCTCGAGGAAGGCGTCGAACTCGTCCTTGATGAATCGCGGCAACTCCGCACCGGTGCAGGCCTCGGTGTGCGTGATGAAGCTGGCCGCGTGCTGCTGCACCAGGCGGTACAGCGTGGTCTGCTCGGGGCGATGGCGTTCGGAGCACCGCGCTGTGCGACTTTCAGTCCTTTGCCAAGCAGACGGGCAACGAAATCGTCGAGCAGCAGACGCTGGACGAAGCGTTCATCTGCATCTTGCGTCGGCGCTAGGCGGCGTCTGCGCGAGCAGCCCCAGCGACTGCGCCAGCGCGACGGCCTGTTCGCGCTGCGCGACGCCGAGCTTGTCGAAGATGTTCTTCAGGTGGGTCTTGACGGTCTCGGCCGAGATGCCCATCGCGCGGGCGGCGCCCTTGTTCGACTGGCCTTGCGCGACCAGGCGCAGCACCTGCAGCTCGCGCTCGGTCAGCAGCTCGCCGGTGTCCGCGCAGGCCGTGGGCGGGGGCAGCAGCGTCAGCGTGAACGCGCCCAGTGCCGCGTCGCCAAAGCGCGAGGCGCGCAGGCGCGCCAGCAGCGGCGGGATTTCGTCGCCCTCATCGAGCACGTCAAGATCGACCTATGGTGGGCAGAGCCATGCGCGAATGTTCTCATCGCAAAGT
>DAORHX010000147.1:0-8566 GCA_035438245.1 Rubrivivax sp. | reverse complement strand
AGATCACCGGCGAGATGTACCTGACGCGCAACCGGCGCAAGGTGCTGTTCATCGACGAGCTGAAACAGCAGCTCGGCGACATCGGCGCCGACGACCCGGTCAAGGCCGCCGTGGTCGAAGAGGCCGCGCGGCGCGCGCGCAAGTACGGCGGCTCGCTCGGCACCGCGACGCAGAGCGCGGATGACTACTACGGCTCGGCGCAGATGGAAGCCGCCTTCAACTGCTCCGACTGGGTCTTCCTGCTTCGCCAGAAGCCCGAATCGATCGAAATGCTCGACCGCAAGGGGCGCTTGTCGATGGACGAGCCGAAGAAGCGACTGTTGAACTCGCTGCGCACCGAGCCCGGCGTGTTCTCCGAGGTCTACATCTCGTCGCCGGTCGGCGAAGGCGTGGCCCGAAACATCCTCGATCCGGCGACGCACCTGCTGTTCTCCAACAAACTCGAGGACAACGCGCCGATCGACGAGCTGCGTGCCCAGGGGCTCAGCATCGACGAGGCCATTGCCGAACTGCTGCGGCGCCGGGGGCATGCCGCATGAGCCACGCCCTGAAGGCACTGCTGCCGAACGCGGTGTCGGCACTGCTGATCGCCGCCGCTGCGCTGGCGGCCTATGACCGTTGGGTGGTGCGCCCAGGCCTGGTGATCGGGCTGGTCGACGTCGGCGAAATCTACCGGCAGAAGGAGGCCGAGTTCACGCAGCTGCTGACCCGGGCCGGATCGGACGGCGAACGCGACAAGGCTTTCGCGATGGCGCGCAGCTTCTCGCAGCGGCTGCCGCTGGCCCTGGAGGAACTGCCGCGCGATTGTGGCTGCCTGGTGGTGCTGAAGAGCGCGGTCGCCGGACCCACCCCGCGAACGCTGGACCTGACGGCACAACTGCGACGCAAGGTGGAGGCTCCATGACCGGCATCGCCGTGCGTCTCGCACGCCACTTCGCCGACTTCGCACGCCACCTGCGCGCGCGTTGGTACTTGTACCTGCCGGTCTTCGCGATCTGGGGCTTCGCCTACCTGCGGCTGTTCGTCGATCCGACGCCGCGCGTGCCGGTGCTGTTCAACTGGACGCCCAGCCTGCCGTATTGCGTGGCGCTGGTGCGCTACGGTCCGCACGAGCTGCAGCGCGGCGACTTCGTCGTCTACGCGTTCGACGGGGAGGCGCGCAACGCCTACCCCGGTTTGAACGGCCAGCCGTTCTTCAAGATCGTGCGCGGCCTGCCGGGCGACGTGGTCACGGTCTCCGGGCGGGTCGTGGCGGTCAACGGCCAGAGCGTGGGCATCGCGAAGACCCATGCCTTCGACCGCAGGCCGCTGGATCCGATTGCGCCGGTCGTGATCCCGCCGGGGCACTACTACGTGCAGGGCACCAGCACGGACTCCTTCGACTCGCGCTACCGCGCCAGCGGCCTGGTGCGGGCCGAGCAGGTGCTCGGCACTGTGCTGCCGTTGTTCTGAGCCAGGGTGATGGCACCGCGCTTCCTTCGCCTGACGCTGGCCGCCGCCGTGCTGGGCGTCGGCGCGGGCTCGGCGACGGCCGGCGCCGCAGCGGCGCCCGGCGTAGAAGCCATCACCGACGCCATGCCGATGGCCGACTACCTCGGTCTGCTCGGCCAGATCTCGCCGGCCGCGCAGCGCGGCGCGCAGGCCTACCTGCTGGCCTTCGAGCGACGCTGCGGCCGGCCCTTACGGACGGCACAACTGCGGCAGGCCATGGCGGACGGGGACGGTGATCCGGTCCTGATGGCCATGATCCGGGCGAGCCAGCTGCGCGACATCTCGGCGCTGGGCGCGTTGGGCCAGCGCATCCGCTGTGAGCAAGGGTCCGCGCGATGAGACCCCGTGCGCTTCGGATCTTGCCGCTCGGCGTGGCCCTTGCAGCAGCCAGTGCCTGCGCCGCCGATCTTGGCGTGCTGGGCCCGACCTACGGCATTGCCGAACCGCATCTGCTGGACTTCATCCAGCAACGTCTGCGCGACCAGGAACGCAGCGGCGAGCTGCAGCGGCTGATGCGCGAGGCCCAGGCGCGCGGCATCGACGCGGTGAAACATCCGTCACCGGTGCCTGGCCTGCGCGCCACCGAAACCGCCCGCAGCTTCCACATCGACCCCAGCTTCACGCTGGATCGAAACATCGTCGATGCACAGGGCCGGCTGCTGTTCCCGGCCGGGACGCGCACGAACCCGCTCGACGTGGTGTCGTTGTCCAGGAAACTGCTGTTTTTCGACGCCCGGGACAGCCGCCAGCTGGCGCGTGCGCGCGAGCTGATGTCGCGCGACGAAGGCAAGCTCAAGCCGATCCTCACCGGAGGGTCGTACCTCGAGTTGATGAAAGCCTGGCAGCGGCCGGTCTACTACGACCAGCAAGGCACGCTGATCCGGCGCTTCGGCATCCGGCAGCTGCCGGCCCTGGTCTCGCAGGACGGCAGACGGCTGCGCGTCGATGAGTTGGCTCTGCCATGAAACGCCGATACCCCCTTCTTCGCCTCGCGCTCTGGCTGTTCGCGAGCCTGACCACGCTGCCCTCCCTTGCCGCCGACAGCCTGACCTGCACCGGACGTTTCCCGAACCCGATCACCGACATCTGCTGGAGCTGCATCCTGCCGATCAGCATCGGCAGCGCGACCATCGCCAATTTCGGCGGGCAGGAGGACATCGCCAACCCGTCGAGTCCGGTCTGCAGCTGCGGCGTCAACCCGACGATCGGTCTGTCGATCGGCTTCTGGGAGCCGGCCCGCCATGTCGAGGCGGTGCGCAAGCCCTTCTGCCTGGCATCGCTGGGCGGCATCGATCTGGACCCGGGCATCCCGGCGCCGGCCGCGGCGCGCTACACGCGCGCCGAGGGTGATGGCGACGGCGGCAGCTTCTACCAGGCGCACTTCTACGTAAACCCGGTCCTGTACTGGCTGCAGGTGGTGACCGACTTCCCCTGCCTGGAGCGCGGCTCCTTCGACCTGGCCTACCTGACCGAGGTCGACCCGCTGTGGAACGACGACGAGCTGACGCTGATCCTCAACCCGGAAGCGGTGCTGTTTGCCAACCCGACGGCGGTGGCCGCCTGCGCCGCCGACTGTGTGGCGGCCACTGCCGGCTTCGGCATTGCCGAGTTGTTCTGGTGCGCCGGCTGCCAGGGCGGGATCTATCCGCTGGATGGCCACGTGCCGTACCACATGGGCGGCGTGCGCACCGCCGCGCTGATCGCCCAGCGCCTGACCGCCAAGATGCACCGGCAAATGCTGGCCTGGGGCTGGCACGGCAAGCCGGGTCTGTGCGGTCCGTACTTCCTGCCGACGATGGACAAGACCGCCTACAAGACCCAGTTGACCTATCCCATCCCCAACACGGCCAAGGACGGTGGCCGGTGCTGCCAGCCCTTCGGCCGCAGCACCATCGTCTGGGGGGCGGGCAAGGAGTACCCCGTGCGCGGCGAGGACTTCGCCTTCCTGCTGTTTCGCAAGAGGAACTGCTGTGTGGGCTTCTGATCGCCGACGGGCTCGATGCCGCATCGTCGCTGCTGTGGTGTGGGCGAGCAGCGCGATGACGCTGCCGAGCGCCGCGTTCGGCCAGGTCCCGCCCCCCGTGACGGCGGCCGAGATCGAGCGGGCGCGCCAGAGTCATCGCATGCCGACCGACGCCGAGCTGGCGCGCGTGCCGGTGCCGGCAGCACCCCGGATCGACGCTCTGCCCCAACCCGTCACGAAGTCGCCCATCGACCTGGAGGCACTCGCCAAGGGCTTCGACAACGACGCCGCTCAGCCGGAGTTTGCCGCGAAGGCGGGCCCCACCCTGCTGGTATTCGTCAGCTTCGCCATGCCCGAGGCCACGATCGGCCGGCTGCTCGACCAGGCCGAGCGCGCGGGGGCCACGCTGGTGCTGCGGGGTCTCGTCAACGGCTCGATGCGCGACACCGTCGAGCGCATGCAGCGGCTCATCGGCGAGCGCCGCGTGGCTGTTCAGATCGACCCGCAGGCCTTCGACCGCTTCTCGATCGTGCGCACCCCCGCCTTCGTGCTGGTGCGCAGCGGGGCTTTGGCGCAGCCTTGCAGCAGCGGCACCTGCCTCGCCGGCGACCAGTTCGTGATGGCGGCCGGCGACGTCAGCCTGGACTACGCGCTGAGCTTCTTCGAACGCTCGGCACCCTCGATGTCCCGCGACGCATCGTCCTTGCTGCTGCGCATGAAGGGAGCCTCACGATGAGCTTCCGCAAGGCTGTCATCTGGTTAACGCTGGGCTGCTTCGTGACGACCCAGACGGCGAGCCTGGCGGGTCCGCACAACGAGGGCGTCGCGGCAGGGCAGGCGGCAAACCCGGTGGCCAGAGGCAGCGTCACCGCGCCGGGCGCCAGCGCGGTAGTGCCCGGGTACTCGACGGCACCGCCGGAGCGTTCCTACTACCGGCAGCCCGATCTCGCAGCCCAGGGCAGCGCACGCCTGGCCCTGTGCGCGACGGTGCCGAACGACCCGGTCTGCCAGGCGCTGCGTGGCGCGCACGCTTCTGCCAACACGCCTCGGCCAGCCGTCGGCGCTGACGATCCGGCGGTAGCGGCAGCGCGCGGCATCGGCCGCAGCCCTTCCAGCGTGCTCGGCGGTCTGGCGAACTACTACAGCGGTTGCACCACCATGGTCAGCCACCTGCCCGCCGGCACCGAGACGCGCAGCTGCCTGCGCCATGTGGGTGTCGGCAACTACCGCTGCACCCGGTCGCTGACGGTGGCCACCGAGCGCAGCAGCAACTGCACGCCCGGCGACTGGTTTGCACATGCGGGCTCGGGCCGGACCGGCATCGACGTGCAATGCCTGCCCGACCGGCCGGAGACGGCCCAGCACATGCGCATCGCCCGCGACGGCAGCCCACTGGCCTTCTTCGACGTGAACATGAGTGCGCCGGTGCTGTTTCCGGAGCGGGTGGCGGTGCTCCCCTCGGGGTCGGCCGTGTGGGTGGCCGACAAGCGCTGTGATGGATCCCAATGCGCCTTGACGGCGATGATCGCGGCTGAGTCCCGCGTCGAATGCAGCGGCAACGTGGATGCCGGCTACACGTGCACCAGCGTGCGGCCATTCCTGCCGACCTACGCCGCGTGCCGGACCGGCACGCAGAGCGGCGACAACATCCAGGACGCCGTGTGCCACTGGGACACCGGTTGCACGACCACGACGCTGGACGGGACCCGCTGCTACGCACCGGCCAGCGGCGGCGGCGCCTACTTCGGCATCGACATCACTCGCATGTTCCCCGGGACCTACTGGAACCTCGACAGCGAGCGAGCGGTATCAGGATGGACGATCAACCCCGCCTTTGGCGCGATCCCGACGATGCGCCTGGCCTACACGCAGCCGGCCACGACGGTGACCACCACGGACCAGTGGACGGACCAGTGCCCGTCCTTGGCCGCGGGGGGCCGATGCACTCCCAGCACGGCCGCGGTCTGCTCCGACGGTCCGACGACCAAGGTGATCGACGGCGTCACGCTGACACGCGACTGCTGGGAGTACACGAGCACGATGAGCTGCGACGGCGGGCAGGTCGCGGACTCATGCGCCCCGCTGGTCGCGGCCGGCTGCACACCGAGCAGCTCTTCGTGCAAGCAGGCGAACGCGACGACCGGCGTTTGCGAAGTATTCGAAGACGGCTACAGCTGCCCGGTGCCGGCGCAGAGCGTCACCACCGCCAGCAACTGCCCGTCCGATGTCTTTTGCCTGAACGGCAACTGCTTCGACATCCGCGCTCCGAACGACCCGGATTTCGCGCGCAGCATGTCGCTGCTGGAAGCAGGCCGGCAAGCCGGCGTCTACCTCGACACCGACCGCATGCAGGTCTTCAAGGGCGAGGACAACCGCTGCCGCGACCGGCTGTTGAAGGACTGCTGCTACACCGACGCGGCCGGCGCCGGCATGACCAACCAGAGCCTGCTTGGGGCCGGCTCCAGACTGGTCTACGACGTGCTGATGAATGCCGGCAACCGCGAGTTCCTGGTCCAGGGCATGTCGGCGCTGCTCAGCGGCGCCGGCTTCAACGGAAGTTTTACGAGCTACGGCCTGACGGTCGCGGTGAACGGTACCGCCCTGCCCGCCGGCTCTGCTGTGCTTTATGCCGGCGAGAGCGTGGTGCTGGCCTTCGACCCCTGGTCGCTGGCCATCGCCGTGGTGATCTACATCGCCATGTCGATGCTGTCGTGCAACGAGGAAGAGGGCAAGCTGGCGATGAAGGAGGGCGCCAGGCTGTGCCGCACGATCGGCACCTGGTGCTCGTCGTGCATCCGCATCCTGGGACGCTGCGTGTCTTGCATCGAGCGCACGACTTCGAAGTGCTGCTTCAACTCGATGCTCGCGCGCCTCGTCAATCAACAGGGTCGGGCCCAGGTCGGCAAGGGCTGGGGCACGGCGCAGAACCCCGACTGCTCCGGTTTCAGCGTCGCGCAGCTGCAGACGCTGGACTTCGCGGCGATGGACCTGTCGGAGTTCTACGCTTCGCTGATGCCGACGCTGCCGAATGTCGGTGCCATGCAGGCCCAGGGCAGCAGCCGGATCCCGAACTGCTACTACGGTCAAGGCAGGTGCCAGTGAAGCACTGCCCAGTTCTCGCCGTGACTGCTCTGCTCTGCGCGGTCGGCCTGGCTCAGGCGCAGCAGCGCATGCCAGTGCGCGATCCGAAGCAGCTGCTGATCGCGGCCATCGATGCGCCGAGCGGCCAGGCGCAAGGGGTGCTGGTGGGAGAGGTCGCTGAGGCCATCACGCAGCGTTTCCAGGGCACCACGCCGATCTACATCGACGTGAGCACCGAGCGGCGCTATGCCCAGGCTGGCTGCAGTCGACTCAAGGTCAGCGTCTGGCAGGACGGCGTGCAGCTGCCTGGCTCGCCCTCCCCGCGTCGCCAGGCGATCGATTTCGGCATCGACTACTGCCGCGACGGACGGCCGCCGAAGTCGCTGTTGTGACGGGCCAGCCAATGAAGACGATCCTGGCCCTGTGCGTTGTGCCTCTGGCGGTCGCATCGTCTTTCGCGGCGGAACCCACCGCGCCGCGTCGCTACTGGTCCGACACCTGGCGCGGCTGGCACTTCTATGAGGAGCCCGAACCGGAGCTGGAACATCGGGCCCCGCCTCCACAGCGGCCCGCCCGCAGTCCGTCGAAGCCCGTGCCCAGCAGGCCCGCCGAGCTGATCGAGTTCGAGCGGCTGCAGAAGACGCTCGAGGAGACACGCCATATTGCCGTCATGCGCCCTACCGAAGCCAACGTGCGGCGCTATATGGAGCTGGAGGCCCAGGTAGTGGCTCGCGCCTCGACCTTTGCCGACATGGCACAGCGCATCGCCTGGGCTTCGCCGGAGCTGGATCCGAGCGTGCAAGGGCGGCCGGTGAACGCCAAGGCGCTGGAAGTCTTCGATCAGTTGCAGATGGCACAGCGCAGTGAAGCTATAGCCGCGCTCGGCCGCGACCACGTGCTGCTGTTTTTCTTCAGAGGAGATTGCCCCTACTGCCATGCCTTCGCGCCGACGCTGCAGGCCTTTCAGGCCCGGCACGGCATCCGCGTGGTGGCCGTCAGCGTGGATGGCGGTTCGATGCCGGGTTTCGCGGATGCCCGCCGCGACAACGGCGTCTCGCGCACGCTGCAGGTCGGCCAGGTGCCGGCCGTGTACCTCGCCCAGCCCTTCACCGGCCTGATCACGCCGATCGGCTTCGGCGTGCTGTCCGAAGCGCAGTTGGTGGAGCGCATCGCCATCGTCGGGGCCGCCCCAGCCATCGGCACTCCGACGCTCGCCGGCGAACAGGCCATCGTGAAGCACCCAGGAGCAGCGCCGTGAGCCCGTATCCTCGAACCGTCTTACGTCGCGCGGCTGCGACAACCATAGCCGTCGCCCTCGTCCTGCCACCTCTCCCGATGCAGGCCGGCGACCTGAATGCCGAGGTGAACAGCATGTTCGACAGCCTCGGCGCGATCGGCAACTACACCCAGCCGGGGGCCTTCCGCGGCCAGACCTTCAACACCTATGCCGGCGGCAACCTGTTCATGCGCGCGCCAAACAAGGTCTATCAGCTGGCCGCCGTGCAGTTTCCGAGCGCCAAGGCCGGATGCGGCGGCATCGACGTGTTCGGCGGGTCGTTCTCGCACATTTCGGCAGCGGAGTTCAAGAACATGCTGCGCAACATCACCGCCGCACTGCCCGGCATCGCGTTCCAGCTCGCGCTGGAATCGGTCTCGCCCTTGCTGGGCGGGTTGACGAAGTGGGCCAAGGGGCTGGAGACCTGGATCAACAATGCGCGCATCAACTCCTGCGAGACGGCCAAGGCGATCGTCAGCACCGGCGCGGAAGCGCTGGGCTACGGCGCGCAGGAAGCCTGCGCCGACCTGGCCATCGAGATGGGCCTGGAGCCCGACCGCGACGCCGCCCGACGCCGCTGTGCGACCGATCGAAGCAACATCCTGAACACGGCCCGGTCTTCCGCCGACCTCAACCTGCGCAACAAGGCCCCCTTCGTCGGCAACCTGACCTGGAAGGCGCTGCAGCGCACCGGCGCCTTTCTCGACGACCCCGAGCGCGAACTGATCATGAGCCTGGTCGGCACGGTGATCTTC
>DAORHX010000146.1:0-8592 GCA_035438245.1 Rubrivivax sp. | reverse complement strand
CGGCAGCCGGCTGTGGACCGCGGCGCGCAAGAAGGACAGCCTGGCGCGCGTGCTCGGCGGCAGCCGCAGCGATGCGCGGCGGCTGCGCGAGCGCCTGCGCCACCTGCTCGGCGCGTGGGAGGCCGAGACCGAGGTGTGCGGCATCGACAGCGTGTCCGGCGCGCTCGACGAAGGCGCGGTCGCGCCCGGCGAGGCGGCGACCGGCGGGCCCGCGCCGCGCGACTGGCTCACGCTGGTGCAGGAGCTGGAAGGCACGGTGCGCACCGCGCTGCCCGAAGGCGAGGCGCGTGCCGACGAGCTGTCGCGCGCGCTGCAGCAGCTGGCGCAGCAGGTCGCCGAGGCCGGCGCCGAGCCCGGGCTGGTGCGCCATGCCGGCGACTTGTGCCAGCGCGCGCGGCGCCTGCTCGCACAGCGCCAGCGGCTGCTCGACGAACTCGGCAAGCTGTGCGTCGAGCTGACGCAGGGCCTGACCGAACTGGCCGAGGACGACAGCTGGGCGCGCGGCCAGTGCGAGCTGCTCAAGGCGCGACTGGCCGAGGGGCTGAACGTGCGCAGCGTGCGTGCCGCCAGCGAACTGCTGGCCAATGCGCGCAAGCGCCAGGGCGTGCTGCGCAACGAGCGCAACCAGGCGCGTGACGCGCTGAAGGAACTGATCCAGGGCATGCTCACCGAGCTCGGCGAGTTCAGCGAGCACACCGGCCGCTTCCATGCCAACGTCGGCCGCCATGCCGAGGCCATCGCCAACGCCGATTCGCTGGGCAGCCTGGCCGACGTGGTGCGCGAGATGCTGCACGACAGCTCCGAGGTGCAGGCGCTGGTCAGCCAGACGCAGAACCGGCTGCAGGCCGAGCAGGCGCGCGCCGGCGAGATGCAGCTGCGCGTGCGCGAGCTCGAAGGCGAGCTGCGGCGCCTGTCCGACGAGGTCTCGACCGACGCGCTGACGCAGGTCGCCAACCGCCGCGGCCTGGCGCAGGCCTTCGAGGTCGAGCGCGCGCGGCTGGCCCGCTCGCGCGGCGATGCGACGCCGGGCTCGCTGGCCGTCGGCCTGATCGACATCGACAACTTCAAGAAGCTCAACGACACGCTCGGCCATGCCGCCGGCGACGTCGCGCTGCAGAAGCTGGCCGCGCAGGTGCGCGAGAAGCTGCGCCCGCTCGACACGGTGGCGCGCTTCGGCGGCGAGGAATTCGTCGTGCTGCTGCCCGACACCGACCCGGCCGAGGCGCAGCAGGTGCTGACGCGGCTGCAGCGCCAGCTGACCGCCAGCCTGTTCATGCACGACAACAAGGAGGTGTTCGTCACCTTCTCCGCCGGCGTCACCGCGCTGCGCAACGACGAGCCGCTGGAGCTGGCGCTGGAGCGCGCCGACGAAGCGCTCTACGAGGCCAAGCGCACGGGCAAGAACCGCACCTGCATCGGCTGAATGGGGCCACCGCTGGCGTGCTGGCAAAGCCGGCTCCGCGGCGGCGGCGTGATGGCGACGGCCGCGTCCAGCAGTGGCGGCCCGGCGACACCCTGCAGCGGCGCGGCTTGCCCGGGTGCAGCTGCGGGTCGCGCCGCGCTGTCCCGAGGCCCTAGACTATGGGTGACTGCCGGCCACCGCCGGCTTGCCAGGATCCACCGGAGACGCCCATGGCCGACGACAAGCCCGCTCACCACACGCAGCGCTGGACCAAGCACTTCGAGGCCATCGACCGAGAGATCGCCCAGTTGTCCAAGATCTGCCAGGTGCGACTGCTCGACCCCGGGGTGATCGAGCGCGTGCTGCAGAAGGACACGCTCGTCTGCGGCCACCAGAACGCGCGCGCCTTCGACAAGCTGCGGCAGCTGTTGATGATGCATTACTCGGTGCGCGACAAGGCGCTGGTTGCTATCGGCGAGCAGGAGACGATGCTGATCCTCGGTGACATCGTCGAGCGGCTGCGCCAGCGCTTCGGCGACGAACTCGGCACCCGGCAGGGTTGAGGTCGCCGCCGCATCGGCGTGCGGCCGGCCGGGCCGAAGCCGGCGTGGCGGGGCCGAGTGCCGCGCTCAGCCCATGATGTTCACGCCGCCGTCGACATACAGGGTCTGCCCGGTCAGGCGCCGCGCATAGGGCGTGGCCAGGTAGGCGCAGGCATAGCCGACATCGTCGATGTCGACCAGTTCGCCCACCGGCGCGCGGCTGGCGGCCTCGTTGAGCAGCAGCTCGAAGTCCTTCAGCCCCGAGGCGGCGCGCGTCTTCAGCGGCCCCGGCGAGATCGGGTGCACGCGGATGTGCCGTGGCCCCAGCTCGTGCGCCAGGTAGCGGCAGCTGGCTTCCAGCGCCGCCTTCACCGGCCCCATCACGTTGTAGTTGGGCACCACCTTGTTGGCACCCAGGTAGCTCATCGCGAACATCGTGCCGCCGTCGTCCATCAGCGGCGCGGCCAGCCTGGCCATGCGCACGAAGGAATGCACCGACACGTCCATCGCGCGCGCGAAGCCTGCGGCCGAGCAGTCGAGCAGGCCGCCCTGCAGGTCCTGCTTCGGCGCGAAGGCGATCGAGTGCACGAGGACGTCGAGCCGGCCCCAGTGCTTGCGCAGCGCGTCGAACACCGCTTCCAGCTCGCCCGGCTGCTCGACATTCAGCGGCAGGCACAGCGGCGCGCCCAGGGCCTGGGCCAATGGTTCGACGAAGGGCCGGGCCTTGTCGTTCAGGTAGGTCACCGCCAGCTCGGCGCCAAGCGCGCGGAAGGCCTTGGCGCAGCCGTAGGCGATCGAATGTTCGTTGGCGATGCCGACCACCAGCGCCTTGCGGCCGGCCAGCGGCGGGGTGGGGATCGGTCCGAGTCGGTGCGTCATGATGCGGCGAGCACATCGCGTGTGTGGCGCGCGATCATCAGCTCTTCGTTGGTGGGGATCACCCAGGCGCGGGTGCGGCTGGCGGGCGTGCTGATGAACGGGCCATTCACGGCATTCGCCGCGGGGTCCAGCTCCACGCCCAGCCAGGCGGCGGCGCGGCAGATCTTCTCGCGCACCGGCGCGGCGCGCTCGCCGATGCCGGCGGTGAAGACGATGGCATCCAGCCCGCCCAGCGCCGCGGCCAACGAACCCAGCTCGCGGCCGATGCGGTAGACGAACAGCTCGATGGCCAGCGCCGCGCGCGGGTCGGTCGATTCGAGCAGCGCGCGCATGTCGCTGGACACGCCGGACACGCCGAGCAGGCCCGACTGGTGGTAGATCAGCTTTTCCAGCGCGCGCGCGTCCATGCCGCGCTCGTCCATCAGGTAGATCAGCACGCCGGGGTCGAGCGCGCCACAGCGCGTGCCCATCGGCAGGCCGTCCACCGCGGTGAAGCCCATGGTGCTGGCGATGCTGCGCCCGCCCTGCAGCGCGCACATGCTGGCGCCGTTGCCCAGGTGCAGCACCACGCAGCGGCCGGCGGCGGCGGCCGCGTCGATGCCGGGCAGCACCGAGGCGATGTACTCGTAGGACAGGCCGTGAAAGCCGTAGCGCCGCACGCCGGCGTCGGCAAGCTCCTGCGGCAGCGCGAACATCTGCGCCAGCGGCGGGTTCGTGCGGTGCATCGCGGTGTCGAAGCAGGCCACCTGCGGCAGCTGCGGCGCGCTCGCCAGCAGCTGGCGGATCGGGCTCAGGTTGTGCGGCTGGTGCAGCGGCGCCAGCGGCACCAGCTTGTCCAGCCGGGCCACGACCGCCGCGTCCGCGCGCACCGGCGCCGTGAACTCGGCACCGCCATGCACCACGCGGTGGCCGACGGCGGCCAGGCGCCCGCCGCCGGCTTGCGCGGACCTCAGCCAGTCGATGATGTGCGCCAGCGCGCCGTCGTGCCCCAGGGGCTGGCCGGCGTCCCAGCGCTTCTCGCTCAGCACCTTGCCGCCGGCGTCCTTGGCGACGAAACGCGGCGCGTTGTAGATGGCCTCGACCTTGCCGCTGGCCAGGGCCTGCAGGTCGGCGCCGTGCCCGGCAAAGAGCGAGAACTTGATGCTCGACGAGCCGGCGTTCAGGACCAGGATCGTGTCCGTCATGCGATGCCCCATGCCGCCCGTTCGCGCGGCGCCGGTGCGTCGACCTGGCGCGGCTGCTTTTCGCGCCTCATGCCGACTTGCGCACGCGCGCCGGCTGGTCCAGGCCGAGCACGCGGGCCACGCGGCGCAAGCGCTCTTCCTGGTGGGGGGTGATCTCGCCGCGGGACGCGATCACCAGCCTGGCCGCGGCGTAACCGCGGCGGCGTTCTTCCATGTCGGGCACCAGCCTGGGCAGGGCCTCGATGGCGCGCTCCTCGTCCAGCGCCAGCACGAAGGCCTGGCGCTTGATCGCGGCCTTCATCTGCGCCGGCGTCGGCAGGTTCGCCGGCTTCATTTCCTGGATCGCGCGGCGCATCAGGTTGAAGGGGCGCTCGTCGGCCACCTTCTCCTCGCGGCCGACGTACAGCAGCAGCCGCGCCCAGGCGTCGATGGCCGTGCCCTGCTCGATCTGGGCTTCGGCCTCCTGGCGCTTCAGGCGCCGCAGCTCGTCGTGCTCCCAGCTGGCGGCGCGTGCCGTGCGGCGCCCCAGGCTGCGCTCGTCCAGGCCGACCGCCGCGGCCAGCCAGGGCGATTCGTAGATCGCCTTGAACATGCGCTCGACCATCGCGTCGCGTGCGTCGCGGTATTGGTCCAGCGCCTGCTCGATGCGCGCCGACATGTCGCGCTCGAGTTGCGGCAGCGGGTTGTCGCCGGCCACCGGCTGGCGGTTCGCCCGCACCCAATCGGCCGACCACTTGACCCAGGCCATCGCCGGGTTCATGTCGGAGAACAGCCAGCGCTCCATGCGCGCCGGGTTGGTCTCGCGCAGTGCGCGCGCCGTGGGCTCGTTCGCCACCGCCTTGACGAGCGGCGAGGCGAAGCGGTCGTACAGCTCCTGGTTGACCTCCGACACGCGCTTGGCCACCTCGAAGGCGCGTTCGTCCTGGCGGCCGTCGTCCAGCGCCAGGATGTCGTCGATGCTGCGCGGCACGAACTGGATCAGGTAACGCCCTTCGATGTATTCCAGCCCCGGCATGTCCGGCGTGGTGTCCTGGATCAGCGCCTCGTACAGCCCCGGCGGCAGCGTGTCGATCAGCTCCAGCGCGCTGGCCAGCTCGGCGGTCTCGCGCCGCGCCACGCCGGCCGAGACGAAGATGCCGAGGTGGCCGATCTTCTCGTGCAGGCAGTAGACGATGGTCTGCTCGTTCAGCTGGATCTCGTCGACGCTGTCGTACAGGTCGGGGATCCAGTTCAGCGCCTGCTGCGGCGGCGTGATGTTGTCGCCCCAGGAGGCGAAGACGACGATCGGCGTGCGGATGTTGCGCAGGTCGACGCGGTGCCTGCCGTCGAAGGACTCGACCTGGCCGATCGACAACTTGTTGCCGACGAACAGGTTCTGCGAGATCCACTCCATCTCTTCCTTGTTCATCAGGTAGTGGCCGCCCCACCACTTCTCGAACTCGAGGAAGCGTTCGCCTTCGGTATCGACCTTGGCATACAGGTTGTAGAGCTTGCCCCAGTAGGTGTTGGACGGGTTCAGGTTCTCGAAGTTGTTGACCAGGTAGGCGCCGTCGAAGATGCCGTGGCCGATGTCGCCGGCCATCGAGGCCATCCAGGTGCCGCCGAGCAACCCGCCCGAATAGCGCATCGGGTTCTTGCCCTCGACGCCGGCCCAGTACGAGATCGGCGAGCCGGCCAGCAGCAGCGGCCCCACCGCATCGGGGGCCAGCGCGGCCGCCATCAGCAGCGCCCAGCCGCCCTGGCAGTTGCCGATGACGAAGGGCTTGTCGGCCTGTGGATGCAGTTCGCCGACCTTGCGCAGGAAGCCGATCTCGGCCGCGCACACCGACTCGATGGTCTGGCCCGGCACCGGCTGCGGGAAGAACATGACGAAGTAACACGGGTGACCGAAGTGCAGCGCGATGCCGATCTCGCTGTCGATCTTGAAGCCGCCGATGCCCGGGCCGTGGCCGGCGCGCGGGTCGATGACGACGAAGGGCCGCTTCCTGGCGTCGGGCGCCGGACAGTCGGCCGGCGGCGTGATGCGCACCAGCGCGTAGTTGGCCGGCTTGTCCAGCGTGCGGCCGTCGACCACCATCTCGTAGTCGAACACCAGCACCGGCGGGTTGCCGGATTTCTCGTGCTCCAGGTACTGGTTGCCGCGCTGGCGCAGCAGGTCCCAGGTGAGGATCGAGCGCTGCCAGGCATCGATCCAGTATTCGGCGGCGGCCTGGGGCAGGGTCCACGGGCCGGCGTTGGTTTTCGCCATCAACGATCCTTGAAGGGCTGAAAGGTCGCGATTATCGCCGCCAAGGACCGTCGAATGTTGCGATGCAACAAGAGGTGGGGTGGATGGCTTCGTCACCTGCGCCACGCTGTGTCACGACGCTGCTTGCGTCGATGCTGCGGCACGGCTAGGCTTTGCCGATGCGCTGCCGCCAGCGGGTGGCGGCAAACGGCCAGCCGACAACAACACGAGGAGACAGCGATGCACCGCAAGCACGGCATCCAGGCGGCGGTTCTGGCGCTCGCATCCGCGCTCGCAGGCAGCGCCGCCGCCGCCGACGACGACCTGTGGCAGCGCAAGACGCTGGCCGACTATGACGGCAGCCCGAAGCGCGAGCTGGCGGCCAAGGGCGTCGACCTGAGCGTCGATGTCACCAACTACCTGCAGGCGCTGCAGAACAGCTACGGCACCGGTTGGGCCAACGGCGGCAAGGCCGACCTGCGCTTCCGCCTCGACGGCGAGAAGCTCGGCCTGTGGCGCGGCTTCTTCGTGTCGAGCCACATCGAATACAACTACGGCAGTGACGTCAACCAGGACGCGCGGGGGTTGAACATCATCCCGATCAACACCGCGCTGGCCTATCCGTCGCTGAACGACAGCATGTTCTCGCTGCTGTTCACGCAGGCTTTCAGCCCGACGACGACGCTGACGCTCGGCCTGTTCAACATGTTCGACGCCGCGTCGCGCCGGCCGCTGTACGGCGGCGGCGGAACCGAAGGCTTCTGGAACCTGGCCATCGCCGCGCCGCTGACCAACATCACGCCGCCGTACATCTACGGCATCTCGGCCAACACGCGCACCGACCTCGGCTCGTTCGGGCTGTTCGTCTACGACCCGCGCGACGCGCAGAACCTGAACATCATCCGCAACCTGTTCGAGGACGGCGTGACGATCAGCGGCACCGCGACCTTTCCGATCACCATCGCCGGCTTGGGCGGCTTCCAGAACCTGCGCATCGCCTACAGCACGCTCGACGGCACCGACTTCAGTTCGCTGCCGCCGCGACCGATCGGCCAGCCGCGCCCGATCGAGGAGGACCGCTGGTACTTCCAGTATTCGTTCGAACAGTTCCTGGTGCAAAGCGCCGCCGACCCGAAGGTCGGCTGGGGGCTGTTCGGCCAGTACGGCTACTCCGACGGCAACCCCAACGCGTTCCAGGGCCACGGCTACATCGGCCTGGCGGGTAACAACATGATGGAAGGCCGGCAGGCCGACCGCTGGGGCATCGGCTACTACCAGTACAAGCTCAGCGATGCGTTCCTGAACCTGTTCCCGATCGTCGGCTCGCGCATGCAGCCGCAGAAGGGCGCCGAAGTGTTCTACAACTGGGCGATCGCGCCGTGGCTGAAGCTGCAGCTCGACGCGCAGTGGGTGCGGCCCTTCAACGGCGTCGACGACAACTACTACCTCGGCGCGAGCCTGCAGATCAAGTTCTTCTGAGATGGTTGAACAACCCGACGACTTCCACTTCGAACAGACGGCCACGCTGCGCGACGGCCGCGCGGTGACGATCCGGCTGATGCGCCCCGACGACAAGCAGCGCCTGATCGAGGCCTTTGCCAAGCTCGACCGGCAGTCGGTCTACACGCGCTTCTTCTCCTTCCGCAAGGAGCTGCCGCCCGGGCCGCTGGAGCGCATCCATCGCGTCGATCTGGTGCGGCTGGCCGCGCTGGTGGTGACGCTGGGCACGGGCGACGACGAAACCGTCATCGGCAGCGCCACCTACGTGGCCGAGACCGCACCCGACGGCGTGCGCGAGGCCGAGGTGGCGTTCACCATCGAGGAGGACTTCCAGCGCCAGGGCCTGGCCGGCCGGCTGCTCGCCGCGCTGGCCGAGATCGCACGGCGTCACGGCATCGGCCGCTTCAAGGCCGAGGTGCTGGCCGGCAATGCCTCGATGCTGACGGTGTTCCGGCGCTGCGGCTTGCCGATGCAGTCGCGGCGCAGCGGCGAGACGGTGGTGCTGACGCTGCAGCTGGCCGCTGCCGCCCCGCCGTCATAGGCGACGGCACATGGTCGACACTGCCGTCGCACGCGCGCGCGTGCTCGACCCGATCGACCGCATCTCGGAGCTGCTGTTCGGCCTGTTCATGGTGCTCAGCTTCACCGGCACGCTCAGCGTCATCGACAGCGGCCGCGACGAGGTGCGCGACATGCTGGTGGCTGCGCTCGGCTGCAACCTCGCCTGGGGCTTCGTCGACGGCGTGATGTTCGTGCTGCGCAACCTGGTGGCGCGCGGACGCAAGGCGACGCTGCTGCGCGCGGTGCACGGTGCAAGGGAGCCGGCGCAGGCGCAGCGCCTCATCGGCGAAGAACTCG
>DAORHX010000145.1:0-8599 GCA_035438245.1 Rubrivivax sp. | reverse complement strand
GGCAGCGTGCGATGACGCCGCCGCACATCGAGCTGCATGCCGGCGCGCTGCGCCTGGCGCTGCGCCCCGACCTCGGCGGCTGCATCGCCGGGCTGTGGCACCGCCACCTGCCGCTGCTGCGTTGCGCCGATGCGTTGTCGCTGCAGCAGCCGCGCCAGTCGGCATGCTTTCCGCTGCTGCCGTATTCGAACCGCCTGGGCTACCGGCGCTTCCGCTGGAAGGGCATCGATCACCACACGCTGCCGAACTTCGACGGCAGCCCGCATTCGCTGCATGGCGTCGCCTGGCGCCGGCCGTGGGACATCGTGTCGTCCAGCGCGCCCGACGTCGTGCTGCGCTATCGGCACCGGGCGGACGGCGACTGGCCGTTCGACTTCGAGGCGCGCCAGTACTTCACGCTGACGCCGGCGGCGCTGCGCGTGCAGCTGGTGTTCGACAACCTGGCCGAGAGCGCGCAGCCGGTCGGGCTGGGCTGGCACCCGTACTTCCCGAAGCGCGCGCGCAGCCGGCTGCATGTCGAGTGCGACGGCCGCTGGGACGCCGACGCCGCACAACTGCCGGTGCGCAAGCTGGCGCAGGGCGGCATCGACGCCGACGTGCGGCACCTGGACTACGACCACGGCTTCGACGGCTGGCGCGGCGCGGCGCGCATCCGCGACGAGACGATGTCGCTGCAGCTCACGTCCTCGCTGGAGCGGCTGGTGGTCTACACGCCGCCGCAGCGCGACTATTTCTGCGTCGAGCCGGTCAGCCACGTCTCCAATGCGATCCACATGGCCGAGCCGCTGGCGCACGGCCTGCGCAGCGTGGAGCCGGGCGCGTCGACCGAGGCCTGGATGCAGCTCGACGTGCGCGTGCTGTGAAGCCCGGACCGCTGGCGCGCGAGCGGCTGCGCGGCCCGCTGCGCGAGCCGCGCACCTGGGACCTGGTGGTCATCGGCGGCGGTGCCACCGGGCTCGGCGTGGCGCTGGACGCGGCCGCGCGCGGCTTTTCGGTGGCGCTGCTCGAAGCCGACGACTTCGCCAAGGGCACGTCGTCGCGCGCGACCAAGCTGGTGCATGGCGGCGTGCGCTACCTGGCGCAGGGCGACATCGGCCTGGTGCGCGAGGCGCTGCACGAACGCAGCACCCTGCTCGCCAACGCGCCGCAGGTCGCGCAGCGGCTGGGCTTCGTCGTGCCCGGCTACCGGCTGCTGGAGCTGCCGTTCTACGCGGTCGGGCTGAAGGCCTACGACGTGCTCGCCGGGCGCCACGGCCTGGGGCCCACCGAAGCGCTGTCGGCGCGGCGCACGCGCGAGCTGCTGCCGAACGTGCGCCCGCAGGGCCTGGTCGGCGGCATCAAGTACTGGGACGGCCAGTTCGACGATGCGCGGCTCGCGCTGCTGCTGGCGCGCACGGCGGTGGCGCGCGGCGCGACCGTGCTGAACCATTGCCCGGTCGACGCGCTGCTGCGCGAACAAGGCAAGGTGCGCGGCGTGCAGGCGCGGGACGCCGAAAGCGGCGAGCGCTTCACGTTGCGGGCACGCTGCGTCGTCAACGCCGCCGGCGTGTGGGTGGACGCGGTGCGCGACATGGACCGCGACGCCGGCGCGCCCCCGCGGCCGGCGATGGTCGCGCCCAGCCAGGGGGTGCATCTGGTCGTCGACCGCGCGTTCCTGCCCGGCACGCATGCGCTGATGGTGCCGAAGACCAGCGACGGCCGTGTGCTGTTCGCGGTGCCGTGGCTGGGCAAGACGATCCTCGGCACCACCGACACGCCGCGCGAGGACCTGAACCGCGAGCCGGCGCCGTTCCCGCAGGAGGTCGACTTCATCCTCGGCGAAGCCGGCCGCTACCTGGCGAAGGCGCCGACGCGTGCCGACGTGCGCTCGGTGTGGGTCGGCTTGCGCCCGCTGGTCAAGCCGCCCGACGATGACGGCGAGGACACGAAGGCGCTGTCGCGCGAGCACACGGTGCTGGTCGCGCGCTCGGGCCTGGTCACCGTCACCGGCGGCAAGTGGACCACCTACCGCGCGATGGCCGAGGACGTGCTCGACCGCTGCATGGCCAGCGGCGCGTTGCCGCGGCGCCCGGGCGGCGTGACCTTGCGCCTGCCGCTGGTCGGCGCGGCGCCGGGCCGGCCGTTGTGCGAGCCGCCCGGCGAGCACCTGTACGGCAGCGAAGCGCAGACGCTGCGCGAACTTCCGGGCACCGACCGCTGGTTGTGGCGCGACGCCGAATCGGGTCAGGGCGGCTTGAGCGAAGCGATGGTGCGCTTCGCCTTGCGCTACGAGATGGCGCGCGGCCTGGAAGACGTGCTGGCGCGGCGCTCGCGCGTGCTCTTCCTCGACGCGGCGCAGGCCGAGGCGCTGCTCGAGCCGGTGGCGGCGCTGATCGCGGACGAACTCGGCCACGCGGTCGGCGACGACGAGCGGCAGGCGTTCGCGGCGCTGGCCCGGCGCTATCGCAGCCTGCCCTGAACGCGCCGCGCGCAGGGCGTTTCGGAGCACCTCGGGTTGGCCCCTATAATCCCGCGGCTTTTCTGAACTGACAGACGTGGTGGACGTTCCGTGCCCGACAAGCAGCATCGTTCGGGTACATGGCGCGACACCGCGGCGGAAGACGAGACGGCAGACAAGGCGGCATTCCGCCCCCTGACCCGCGCCGAGGCCGAAAGCCTGCGCGAAAGGCAGCCCCAGGTTCCGGCCTGGTGGGTGGTCGCGGCGCAAGTCGCGGTGGGTGGTGTGGTGGCCTTGGTTGCAGGTCTCGTCACGGGTGACCGTTCGGTGTTCGCGTCGGCGCTGTATGGCGCCGCTGTGGCGGTGGTGCCGGGGGCCTTGATGGCCCGTGGCATGAGCAGCCGCCTCAGCAGCGTGTCGCCGTCGGCCAGCGCCGTCAGCTTCATGTTGTGGGAGTTGGTGAAAATCGCGGTTTCGGTGCTCATGCTCGTGCTGGCACCGAGAATCGTGCAGCCTCTGAGCTGGCCGGCCTTGCTGGTCAGCCTGGGGGTCTGCTTGCACGTGTACCTGCTGGCGCTGCTGTGGCGCCGGCCGGCAAGAAGACAGCAAACGGGAACCTGAACACATGGCAGCCCAGGGTCAAGACGGTCACGGACAGACGGCTGGCGAGTACATCGTCCACCACCTGCAGCATCTGCAGACCGGCAAGCAAGCCGCGGTGGCCGACTTCTCGGTCGTCAACATGGATTCGGTGTTCTATGCCATCGTGCTCGGCGTGCTCGGCTGCTGGCTGCTGTGGCTGGCCGCGCGCAAGGCCACCTCGGGCGTGCCGGGGCGCTTCCAGGCGGCGGTGGAGATCCTGGTCGAGATGGTCGACTCGCAGGCCAAGGGCATCGTGCACAACGCGCACAGCCGCAAGATGGTCGCGCCGCTGGCGCTGACGGTGTTCGTCTGGATCTTCCTGATGAACGCCATGGACCTGCTGCCGGTGGATCTGCTGCCGTGGTTCACCGGCAAGGCCGGCATCGCCTACCAGCGCGTCGTGCCCACGGCCGACCTGTCGATCACCATGGGCCTGAGCATCAGCGTGCTGCTGATCTGCCTGTACTACAACGTCAAGATCAAGGGCCCCGGCGGCTGGATCCACGAGCTGTTCACCGCGCCCTTCGGCGACAAGTGGTTCCTCTATCCGGTGAACTTCCTGATGCAGATCATCGAGTTCGTCGCCAAGACCGTGTCGCACGGCATGCGGCTGTTCGGCAACATGTACGCCGGCGAACTGATCTTCATGCTCATCGCGCTGATGGGCGGCGCCTGGGCGCTGAACGCCACCGGCATTTTGCTGGCCATCGGCCACGTCGTCGCCGGCACCGTGTGGGCCATCTTCCACATCCTGATCATCACGCTGCAGGCCTTCATCTTCATG
Source organism: Rubrivivax sp. (assembly GCA_035438245.1). Lineage (GTDB taxonomy): Bacteria > Pseudomonadota > Gammaproteobacteria > Burkholderiales > Burkholderiaceae_C > Rubrivivax. The sequence goes on along the minus strand of DAORHX010000145.1, from coordinate 4,736 downwards.
ATGCTGACGCTGATCTACGTCGGCCAGGCCCACGACGCGCACTGAACGCCGCCTTCGTTCCCGTCCCCTTTCCCTCAACACCTTCCAAAACCAGGAGCAACACATGGAAGTCATCAGTTTCGTCGCCCTCGCCGCTGGCCTGATCATCGGTCTGGGTGCCGTCGGCGCTTGTATCGGCATCGGCATCATGGGCGGCAAGTACCTCGAGTCCGCCGGTCGCCAGCCCGAATTGATGGGCGAGCTGCAGACCAAGATGTTCCTGCTCGCCGGCCTGATCGACGCGGCCTTCATCATCGGCACCGGTATCGCGCTGTGGTTCGCCACCGCCAACCCGTTCCTGGCGCAGATCGCCAACCTGCCGAAGTAATCCCCTTGCGTCGGCCTGGCGGATGGCGGCCGACGTGGCCGCCACCGAGGGTCACCCCATGACGAGGTCACAGCAGTGAGCATCAACGCCACACTGATCATCCAGATGATCGTCTTCGCGATCCTGGTCTGGTTCACGATGAAGTTCGTCTGGCCGCCGATCACGGCCGCACTCGACGAGCGTGCGAGGAAGATCGCCGACGGCCTGTCGGCCGCCGACAAGGCCAAGTCCGAGCTGGTGCAGGCCAACAAGCGGGTCGAGGAGCAGCTGTCCGCGGCGCGCAACGACGCCGCGCAGCGGCTGGCCGATGCCGAGCGGCTGGCGCAGTCGATGATCGAGGAAGCCAAGGGCCGCGCCAACGACGAGGGCGCGAAGATCATCGCCGCCGCGAAGGCCGAGGCCGAGCAGGAGGCGACCAAGGCGCGCGAGGCGCTGCGCGAGCAGGTCGCGGCACTGGCGGTCAAGGGGGCCGAATCGATCCTCAGGCGCGAAGTCAACCCCGGCGTGCATGCCGAGCTGTTGAACCGCCTGAAGGCCGAGCTTTGATCGGGGCCTGACGAGCATGGCCGAGATCGCCACCATCGCCCGCCCCTACGCCGAAGCCCTGTTCAAGGCGGCCGGCAGCGACGCCGCGTCGCTGAAGGATCCGCTGTCGTATCTGGCCCTGCTGGCCGCCGACGGGCAGCTGCGCCGCTTTGCCGACGACCCGAAGGTCGCGCCCGCCCAGGTGTTCGATGTCGCCGCCGGCATCGCGCTGCAAAAGGGCGTGGCGCTCGACGCCAGGATCGGCAACCTGCTGCGCACGGTGCTCGACAACGGCCGGCTGGCCGCGCTGCCGGAGATCGCGGCGCAGTACGGTGCGCTGGTCAATGCGCGCAGCGGCGTGTCCGACGCGACGGTGCACAGCGCCTTCCCGATCGACGACGCGCAACTGCAGCAGACGGTGGCGGTGCTCGAACAGCGCTTCAAGCGCAAGCTCAATGCGCAGGTGGTCGTCGACCCCGAGCTGATCGGCGGCATCCGCGTCGTCGTCGGCGACGAGGTGCTGGACACCTCGGTCAAGGCGCGCCTCGAACAGATGAGAGTGGCGTTGACGGCCTGAAGCCGGCGCGTCGTCGTCCAACGGAGAAGACTCATGCAACTGAATCCCGCAGAAATTTCCGAACTGATCAAGAGCCGCATCGAAGGCCTTGGCGTCTCGGCCGACATCCGCAACCAGGGCACGGTGGTGTCGGTGACCGACGGCATCTGCCGCATCCACGGCCTGTCCGACGCGATGCAGGGCGAAATGCTCGAGTTCCCGCCGACCGCCGACGGCCAGCCGACCTTCGGCCTGGCGCTGAACCTCGAGCGCGACTCGGTCGGTTCGGTGATCCTGGGCGAATACGAGCACATCTCCGAAGGCGACACCGTCAAGTGCACCGGGCGCATCCTCGAAGTGCCGGTCGGCCCCGAACTGCGCGGTCGCGTCGTCAACGCGCTGGGCCAGCCGATCGACGGCAAGGGCCCGATCAACGCGAAATTGACGGACGTGATCGAGAAGGTCGCGCCGGGCGTGATCGCGCGCCAGAGCGTGAGCCAGCCGGTGCAGACCGGCCTGAAGTCCATCGACACCATGGTGCCGATCGGCCGCGGCCAGCGCGAGCTGATCATCGGCGACCGCCAGACCGGCAAGACCGCGGTGGCGATCGACACGATCATCAACCAGAAGGGTCAGGACATGACCTGCGTCTACGTCGCCATCGGCCAGAAGGCGTCGTCGATCAAGAACGTGGTGCGCGCGCTCGAAGCCAACGGCGCGATGGAATACACCATCGTCGTCGCCGCCTCGGCCGCCGAGAGCGCGGCGATGCAGTACGTCGCCGCCTATTCCGGCTGCACGATGGGCGAGTACTTCCGCGACCGCGGCGAAGACGCGCTGATCATCTACGACGACCTGTCCAAGCAGGCGGTGGCCTACCGCCAGGTGTCGCTGCTGCTGCGCCGCCCGCCGGGCCGCGAAGCCTTCCCCGGCGACGTGTTCTATCTGCACAGCCGCCTGCTCGAGCGCGCCGCGCGGGTCAACGCCGACTATGTCGAGGCCTTCACCAAGGGCGCGGTCAAGGGCAAGACCGGTTCGCTGACGGCGCTGCCGATCATCGAGACGCAGGCCGGCGACGTCTCGGCCTTCGTGCCGACCAACGTGATCTCGATCACCGACGGCCAGATCTTCCTGGAAACCAGCCTGTTCAACGCCGGCATCCGCCCCGCCATCAACGCCGGCATCTCGGTGTCGCGCGTCGGCTCGGCCGCGCAGACCAAGCTGATCAAGGGCCTGTCCGGCGGCATCCGTACCGACCTGGCGCAGTACCGCGAACTGGCGGCCTTCGCGCAGTTCGCGTCCGACCTCGACGCCGCGACGAAGAAGCAGCTGGACCGCGGCGCGCGCGTCACCGAACTGCTGAAGCAGGCGCAGTACTCGCCGCTGCCGATCAGCCTGATGGGTGCGTCGATCTTCGCGGTGAACAAGGGCTTCCTCGACGAGGTCGACGTGAAGAAGGTGCTCGACTTCGAGCACGGCCTGCACACGCACCTGAAGACCAGCCACGCCGCGCTGCTGAAGAAGCTCGACGACAGCAAGCAGCTCGACAAGGAATCCGAGGCCGCATTGACGGCGGCCATCGAAGCCTTCAAGAAGTCCTTCGCCTGACCGCTGACCCTCACCAAGGAGTTCTGCGATGGCAGCAGGCAAGGAAATACGCGGCAAGATCAAGAGTGTCGAGAACACCAAGAAGATCACCAAGGCCATGGAGATGGTCGCCGCCAGCAAGATGCGCAAGGCGCAGGAGCGCATGCGCGCCGCGCGCCCCTACGCCGAGAAGGTGCGCAGCCTGGCGGCCAATCTGTCGCAGGCCACGCCCGAGTACAAGCACCCGTTCATGCTGAAGCACGACGACGCCAAGCTCGCCGGCTTCATCGTCGTCACCACCGACAAGGGCCTGTGCGGCGGCCTGAACACCAACGTGCTGCGCATGGTGACGGCCAAGTTGCGCGAGCTGGAAGCGCAGGGCGTCAAGGCCGAGGCGGTGGCCATCGGCAACAAGGGCTTCGGCTTCCTGAACCGCATCGGCGCGAAGATCGTCTCGCACGCGGTGCAACTGGGCGACCAGCCGCACCTGGACAAGCTGGTCGGCCCGGTGAAGGTGCTGCTCGATGCCTATTCGGCCGGCAGGCTGAGCGCGGTCTACCTGTGCTACACGCGCTTCATCAACACGATGAAGCAGGAGCCGGTGGTCGAGCAGCTGCTGCCGCTGTCGGCCGACAAGCTCGACGCGGGCGAGACCCGCTCGCGCAGCTGGGACTACATCTACGAGCCCAGCGCCCAAGCGGTCATCGACGAGCTGCTGCTGCGCTATGTCGAGGCGCTGGTCTACCAGGCGACCGCGGAGAACCTGGCCTCGGAGCAGTCGGCGCGCATGGTGGCGATGAAGTCGGCCACCGACAACGCCGGCAACGTGATCGCCGAGCTGAAGCTGGTCTACAACAAGACGCGGCAGGCGGCCATCACCAAGGAACTCTCGGAGATCGTCGCCGGCGCGGCGGCGGTCTGACGGATTCAAGAATCACGCATCTCGAAGGAAGCGAAAAATGTCTGAAGTTCAAGCGACCGGCAAGATCGTCCAGTGCATCGGCGCGGTGGTCGACGTGGAGTTCCCGCGCAATGCCATGCCCAAGGTCTACGACGCGCTCAAGCTCGAAGGCACCGCGCTGACGCTCGAAGTGCAGCAGCAGCTGGGTGACGGCGTCGTGCGCACGATTGCGCTGGGTTCGTCCGACGGCCTGCGCCGCGGGCTGGAAGTCAGCAACACCGGCAAGGCGATCACCGTGCCGGTGGGCCGCGCGACGCTGGGCCGCATCATGGACGTGCTCGGCAACCCGATCGACGAGCGCGGCCCGGTCAGCATGGAGCTGGCCGCACCGATCCACCGCCGTCCGCCGGCCTACGACGAGCTCAGCCCGTCGCAGGACCTGCTGGAAACCGGCATCAAGGTCATCGACCTGGTGTGCCCGTTCGCCAAGGGCGGCAAGGTCGGCCTGTTCGGCGGTGCCGGCGTCGGCAAGACCGTGAACATGATGGAGCTGATCAACAACATCGCCAAGGCGCACTCGGGCCTGTCGGTGTTTGCCGGCGTCGGCGAGCGCACGCGCGAGGGCAACGACTTCTATCACGAGATGATGGAGTCGAAGGTCGTGGTCAGCGAGAACCTCGCCGAGTCGAAGGTGGCGATGGTCTACGGCCAGATGAACGAGCCGCCGGGCAACCGTCTGCGCGTCGCGCTGACCGGCCTGACGATCGCCGAATCGTTCCGCGACGAAGGCCGCGACGTGC
>DAORHX010000144.1:0-8602 GCA_035438245.1 Rubrivivax sp. | reverse complement strand
GCCGCGCGCGGTGCCGACGGCCGTGTGATCGCCGCGCTGCACCCGGCGCGGCGCGTGGTCGCGCTGGCCTTCAGGCCCGATGCCCTGCGCTCGCTGCAGCACGCCGCCGGGCAACGCATGCTGCGTGCCGCGCTGCAGTGGCTGGACGAGCGCGCTGCATAGAATTTCGACATCACCCCTGCGGAGAACCGTGCATGACCCCCACCCGAAGAATCCTGCTCGCCGCCGCGCTGTGCGCGGCCACGTTGCCGGCCATGGCCCAGTCGAACTGGCCCAGCCGGCCGATCCGTTTCGTCGTGCCCTATGCGCCCGGCTCGTCGCCCGATGTGCTGGTGCGCATCTTCAGCGACAAGCTCGGCAAGACGCTGGGCCAGCCGGTGGTGGTCGAGAACAGAGCAGGCGCCGGCGGCAACACCGGCACCGACCATGTGGCCAAGGCCGCGCCCGACGGCTACACCTTCCTGGTCAGCACCAACGGGCCGCTGGTCTACAGCACGGTGTTCAACAGCAAGCTGCCCTATGACCCGTTCAAGGACCTGGCGCCGGTGACGCTGGCCGGCGTGCAGCCCAACGTCTGCGCCGTGTCCAACGAGCTGAAGGTCGACAGCGTCAAGGGCTGGGTCGAGGCGATGAAGAAGGACCCGGGCAAGTTCAACTACTCGTCCACCGGCGTGGGTTCGATGTCGCACCTGTCGGTGGAGATCGTCAAGCTCAAGAGCGACTCCTACGCGGTGCATCTGCCGTATGCGTCGTCGCCGCTGGCGGTGCTGGCGATCATGCAGGGCGACGTGCAGTTCGCCTGCGTGCCGCCGGTGGCGGTGATGCCGCAGGCCAAGGCCGGCAAGCTCAAGGCCATCGCCGTGACCAGCGCCAAGCGCAGCAAGCTGGCGCCGGAGCTGCCGACGATGGCCGAGTCGGGCTTCCCCGACATCCAGGCGCTGGCCTGGATGGCCATCATGGCGCCGGCGAAGACGCCGCCGGAGATCGTCAACCGCATGAGCAAGGAGATCAGCGCGATCCTCGCCGAGCCCGAGTCGCAGCAGAAGCTGGCGGTGGCCTACATGGAAAGCGTCGGCTCGACGCCGGAAGAGCTGGCGAAGTGGATGGTCGAGGAGCGCCAGCGCTGGGCGCCGGTCATCAAGCACGTGGGCCTGAAAACGGACTGAAAGCCGGGGCCTCGGCCATGCGCGGCGAGCACGACGGGCCCCTGCCGCCAACGCTCTATGCCGAGAGCGACGGCCTGAGCATCGCCTACCAGGTGTTCGGCAGCGGCGCCCGGGACCTGGTGATCGTGCCGGGCATCGTCTCGCACTTGGAGATGAACTGGCAGTGGCAGGGCTACGGCCGGCTGATGCGCCAGTTCGGCGAATGCTTCCGCGTCATCACCTTCGACAAGCGGGGCCAGGGCATGTCCGACCGCTTCGAAGGCGTGCCCACGCTGGAGCAGCGCATGGACGACGTGCGCGCGGTGATGCAGGCGGCGGGTTCGCCGCGGGCCGTGCTGTTCGCCACGTCCGAAGGCGGGGCGCTGGGCGCGCTGTTCGCCGCCACCTACCCGGCGCTGGTCGAACGGCTGGTGCTGGTGGCGGCGATGGCGCGCTTCAGCAGGGCGCCCGACTACCCGCACATGCCGCCGCTGGAGCGCATGCTGCAGGGCACGGCCGACACCTGGGGCACGCCCGAGGCGATTCCCTACTTTTCCCCTTCGTCCGCCGGCGATCGTCAGGCGTGCGAGCAGGGTGCCCGCTTCCAGCGGCAGACCGCCTCGCCCAGTGCGATCCGCCGGCTGCTGCTGGCCAACGGCGAGATCGACGTGCGTGCGGTGCTGCCGCAGATCCGCCGGCCGACGCTGATCGTGCAGCGCCGCGGCGACCGCGTCGTGCGTTGCGGCAACGGCCGCTTCCTGGCCGACCACGTGCCCGATGCGGTGTACCTGGAGCTGCCCGGCGACGACCACATGTACTTCCTGGGCGATACCGAAGCCATGTTCGCTGCCGTGTCCGGTTTTGCCGGGGCGGCGGCAGCGGCGCCGCTGGTGCCGCAGGACGAGCGCTTTCTCGCCACCGTGCTGTTCACCGACATCGTCGGCTCGACCGAGCTGGCCGGGCGCATCGGCGACACGGCCTGGCGCGAGCTGCTGCAGCAGTTCCTGGCACTGTGCCGCGCGCGCATCGCCGAGTTTCGCGGCCGCGAGATCGACACCGCCGGCGACGGCTTCTTCGCCGCCTTCGACGGGCCGGCGCGTGCCATGCGCTGCGCAGCCGCGATGGTGCGCGGCCTGCAGGCGCTGGGCATCACCATCCGCGCCGGCCTGCACACCGGCGAAGTCGAGTCGCTCGGCGACAAGCTCAGCGGCCTGGCCGTGCACATCGGCGCGCGCGTGATGGCCCGCGCCGGCGACGGCGAGGTCTGGGTGTCGAGCACGGCGAAGGACCTGGTCGCCGGCTCGGGCATCGCCTTCGATGCCTGCGGCACGCACGCATTGAAGGGCGTCGGCGGCGAATGGGCGTTGTGGCGTGTGCGCGTCGACTGACCGGTGCGCTGCGGCCCCTGCGGCGCGGGGTGACCAGGCGTAGACGGCGCAAGACCGCGCTGGTCCGGACCACGCGCCGCCGACCTTCACTCCGTTGGCACACGGCTTGCTGGCTGTCCTGGCCGGAAGCTCGAAGCGGTGGCGCTCGACAGGCATCCGCTACCTTTGACATCCCACGAAAGGAGGGCCGCATGGCCGAATCGAATCTGATCTCGCGGCGCAAGACCCTGGGCTGGGTCGGCGCGCTCGGCGCCGCCGGCACGCTGCCGCTCGGCAGCGGGGCCTGGGCCCAGGACAAGTTCCCCAGCCAGCCGGTCAAGCTGATCGTCGCGCTGCCGGCCGGCGGCAGCGCCGACATGATTGCCCGCGCCTTGGCCGAGCGGCTTGCCAAGTCCCTGGGCCAACCCTGGATCGTCGACAACCGCGCGGGCGGCTCCGGCCAGATCGGCATGCCGGTGGTGGCGCGGGCCGCGCCCGACGGCTACACGCTCACCGTGTCGCCCGCGTCGTTCCTGACCACCAACAAGAGCATCTTCAAGAAGCTGTCCTACGACCCGCAAGCCGATTTCGCCCCGATCTCGCGCCTGGTGAACCAGCCGATGGTGCTGGTGGTGAAGGATCGCCAGAAGTACCCCAGCGTGGCGGCCTTCGTCGCCGCGGCCCGTGCCGCGCCGGGCGGGCTGACCTTTGCCTCGTCGGGGGACGGCAGCCCGCAGCACCTGGCCGGCCTGATGTTCGAGACCCGCACCCAGACCAAGCTGCTGCATGTGCCCTACAAGGGCGGGGCGCTGGCCATCAACGACACCATCGGCGGGCAGGTCGATGCGATGTTCGCGGTCATGCCCGAGGCGGTGCAGCATGTGCAGGCGGGCCGGCTGCATGCGCTGGGCGTGATGAGCCCGAAGCGATCGCCAACGCTGCCGCAGGTGCCGACCATGGCCGAGGCGGGCATCGCCGACCTCGAGCTGTCGGCCTGGGTGGCGTTCCTGGCGCCGGCGAAGACGCCGCGCCCGATCATCGACCAGCTCAGCCGCGCCACGGCCGATGCCTTCGATGCCGAGCTGCGCGCCAAGCTGGCCGAAAGCGGCATCGAAGTGGCGACCAGCACCCCCGAGGAGCTGCAGCAGCTGATCACGCACGACATCAAGCTGCATGCCGAACTGGTGAAGGCGGCGGGCCTGGTGCCGCAGTAGCGCGAAGGGGGCAAAGGGGCGGCGCGCGCCGCGGCACCGATACTGTCGGCCTTGCCACCCAAGCCGTGCCCGCCACGGTGCCTGCCATGCCCACCCTGCACCGCCCGATCGGCATCATTGCCGCCTTGCTTCTCGCCGCCGGCCTGGGCTTGGGCGGCTACCTGGTCGGCCAGGGGCTGGAGCGCTTTCGCAGCGCCGACCGCAGCGTCACCGTCAAGGGCCTGGCCGAGCAGGACGTGGAGGCCGACTACGCCATCTGGACGCTGGCCTTCCGCCGCGCTGGCAACGAGTTCGGCGCCGTGCAGAAGGCGCTGTCCGGCGACCGCGACCGCGTCGTCGCGTTCCTGAAGGAGCGCAAGTTCGGCGACGACGAGATCGAGATCCGCCCGCTCGAGGTGCAGGACCTGTACGCGCGCGAATACGGCGGCAGCAACCAGCCGCTGCGCTTCCAGGGCACCGGCCGCGTGATCGTGAAGTCGGCGCGGCCGAAGGAGGTGGCGGCGGCGGCGCTGGCGGTGGACCCGCTGATCCAGGACGGCGTGCAACTCGGCGGCGACGGCGGCGGGCCCTCCGGCCCGCGCTACCAGCTGCGCGGCTTCAACGAGATCAAGGCACCGCTGCTGGCGCAGGCGACGAGGAATGCGCGCGAGCAGGCGCAGAAGTTCGCCGCCGATGCAGGCGCCACCCTCGGCGCGCTGCGCAGCGCGAACCAGGGTGTGATCACCATCGGTGATGGCGACGGCAGCCAGGGCGGCGGCGACGAGGGCAGCGCACGCGTCAAGCGCCTGCGCGTGGTCAGCACCTTCGAGTACGTGCTGGAGTAGCGGCGCGCGCCGGGTGCGAAGGCGTGCCTGCCTGCCGCGCGGCGCTCAGCGCGTGCCTGCCGAGGCCAGCGGGCCCAGCAAGTGGCGGCCCAGCGCCTCGGCGGTCTCGATGCCGTCCACCGCCGCCGACATGATGCCGCCGGCATAACCGGCGCCTTCGCCGGCCGGGTACAGGCCGGCGACGTTGAGGCTTTGCCGGTCGGGCCCGCGCGGGATGCGCAGCGGCGACGAGGTGCGTGTCTCCACGCCGGTGAGCAGCGCGTCGTCCATGGCGAAGCCGGGGATGCGGCGCGCGAAGGCCGGCAAGGCCTCGCGGATCGCGTCCAGCGCGTAGACCGGCAGGCTCTCGCGGCCGCGCTCGGCCAGGTCGGTCGGCAGCACGCCGGGCGTGTACGACGGCTGCACGCTGCCGAAGGCGCTGGAGCGCTGGCGCTTCAGGAAGTCGCCGACACGCTGCCCGGGGGCGACGTAGCCGCCGCCGCCGAGTTCGTAGGCGCGTGATTCGAGCGCGCGCTGGAAGGCCACCCCGTCCAGCGGGTTGACCTCGCTGCCGTCGCGCCGGCCATCCTGGCGGTAGTCCTCGGGCCTGATGCCGACGACGAGGCCGGCGTTGGCGTTGCGCTCGTTGCGCGAGTACTGGCTCATGCCGTTGGTGACGACGCGGCCCTCTTCGGAGGTGGCCGCGACCACGGTGCCACCCGGGCACATGCAGAAGCTGTAGACGCTGCGCCCGTTCTTCGCGTGGTGCACCAGCTTGTAGTCGGCCGCGCCCAGGATCGGATGCCCGGCGTTCGGCCCGAAGCGTGTTTTGTCGATCAGGCTTTGCGGATGTTCGATGCGCAAGCCCACCGAGAACGGCTTGGCGAGCATCTGCACGCCGCGCCGCTGCAGCATGGCGAAGCTGTCGCGTGCGCTGTGGCCCAGCGCCAGCACCGCATGATCGGTGCGCAGTTGCTCGCCGTTGTCGAGCACCAGGCCACGCAGTGCACCGTGCTCGATCAGCAGGTCGGTCACCTGCCGGCCGAAGCGCACCTCGCCGCCCAGCGCCTCGATGTCGGCGCGCAGCTTCTCCACCATGCCCACCAGTCGGAAGGTGCCGATGTGCGGCTTGGCGACGAAGAGGATCTCCTGCGGCGCGCCGGCCGCGACGAATTCCTGCAGCACCTTGCGCGTCAGGAAGCGCGGGTCGCTGATCTGGCTGTAGAGCTTGCCGTCGCTGAAGGTGCCGGCGCCGCCTTCGCCGAACTGCACGTTCGACTGCGGGTCCAGCACGCCGCGGCGCCACAGGCCCCAGGTGTCCTGCGTGCGCTCGCGCACCGCCTTGCCGCGCTCCAGCACGATCGGCGCCAGCCCCATCTGCGCCAGGATCAACGCGGCGAAGATGCCGCACGGGCCGAAGCCGACCACCACCGGGCGCGGCCGGCCCGCGGCGAGGAAGTCCGCCGGCGCGTGGCCGACGAAGCGGTAGCGGGTGTCGGGCGTCGCGCGCAGCTGCTTGTCGCCGGCCAGCCGTGCCAGCAGTGCGCTTTCGTCCACGCCGTCGGCAAGCAGGCAGTCGACGGTGTAGCTCAGCACCACCGCCGACTTCTTGCGCGCATCCCAGGCGCGGCGGAAGACCTTCAGCTCGCGCAGCTGCGCATCGGCGATTCCAAGCCGCGCGAGCACGGCCGCGCGCAGCGCGCCGTCGTCATGGTCGAGCGGCAGCCGCAGTTCGGTGAGGCGCAGCATGTTCCCAGCGCGCCGCGGCGCGCGCGGCTCAGCCGCCCTTGCCGGCGCGCTTGCCCGGGTTCTTCTTGCTGCGCGTGTGCACGCCGCGCTCCAGGCTGACCTTCTGGCCGCGGTGCGCGGTCAGCGTCGTGCCCTTCGGCGCCGGCGGACGCGGCGTGGCCTTGCGGTCGGCTTCGGTGACGATCTTGTTGCCCATGGCGATACTCCGATAGTTTTCGTGCAAAGGCGCGATTAGGCCACAGTGGCGCGGCGAGCCGCCTGTTCGCCGACAATCACCCCATGCTCGCGCAACGCACCTTGAAGTCGATCACCCATGCCGTGGGCCTGGGCGTGCACAGCGGCCAGAAGGTGGAATTGACGCTGAAGCCGGCGCCGCCGGACAGCGGCATCGTCTTCCGCCGCACCGACCTGCCGGTGCCGGTGGAGATCCCGGTCTCGGTGACGGCGGTCAGCGACACGCGCATGGCCACCACCATCTCGCCCGGCGGCCAGAGCGGGCAGCCGACGGTGCAGACCATCGAACACCTGCTGTCGGCCTGCGCCGGGCTGGGCCTGGACAACCTGGTGATCGACATCAGCGGCGAGGAAGTGCCGGTGCTCGACGGCTCGGCCGCCAGCTTCGTCTACCTGCTGCAAAGCGCCGGCATCGTCACGCAGGACGCGCCCAAGCGCTTCCTGCGCGTGAAGAAGGCGGTGGAGATCCGCGAGGGCGAGGGCGCGACGCTGAAGTGGGCTCGGCTGGAGCCGTACCACGGCTACAAGCTCAGCTTCGAGATCGAGTTCAACCACCCGGCGGTGGACGAAACCGGCCAGCAGGTGGTGTTCGATTTCAGTACCGGCCAGTACAAGCGCGACATCGCACGCGCGCGCACCTTCGGCTTCACCAAGGACGTGGAGATGATGCGCGCGCGCGGCCTCGGCCTGGGCGGCAGCATGGACAACGTCATCGTCGTCGACGACAGCCGCGTGCTCAACGCCGAGGGCCTGCGCTACGGCGACGAGTTCGCCAAGCATAAGATCCTCGACGCCATCGGCGACCTGCACGTGCTCGGCCAGCCGCTGCTGGCGGCGTACAGCGCCTACCGCAGCGGCCACGCGCTGAACAACCAGCTGCTGCGCAAGCTGCTGGCCGACCCCGGTGCCTACGACACCGTCAGCTTCGACGACGAGGCGCAGGCGCCGAAGGGCTTTGCCGAGCTGGCCCCGGCATGGTGATCTTCCGCCTGGTGTTCGGCGGCCTGCTGCTGGCGGCGCTGTTGTGCTTCGGCATGTACATCGCCACGCAGCAGCGCTTGTGGCTGCGCCGCGGCATGATCGTGCTGAAGTGGACGCTGCTCGCCGGGCTGGGCTTCTTCGCGGTGATCGCGCTGGAGCGGCTCACGCCACTGCTGTGAACGCGCCCCGGGGCGCGCTCACAGCTCGCCCATCGACATCAGCGACAGCACATCGAGCTGCAGCAACTCGTCGCTGACGGGCGGCGTCGAGTTGATCGACTGGAACCACAGCACGCCGGCCAGGCCGAGTGCCACCAGGGCACCGCCCGCCACCGCCGGATGCCGGCGCCAGCCCAGCTGCAGCGCGGCCATCGGGCCGAGCGGACGCGCGCCGCCCGGGCCCTCATGGCGCTGGCGCCACTGCTGCAGCACCTTGGCCGGCAACTCGGGCGGTGCGTCGGCAGGTGCGCTGCGGGCCAGCGCATCGCGCAGGCTGCGGCGCAGGTGCTCGTCCTGCGGAGTTTGCGGCGTGCCGTTCATCGTGCGCTCTCCTGTAGCTGCAGTCTCAGGGCGGCCTTGGCCCGGTGCAAGAGTTGGTGCGCGGCGTTGACTTCGAGTTCCATCGCGCGTGCGATGTCGGCGACGTCGGCGTCGGCGTAGGCCCACATCGCCAGCGCCATGCGCTGGCGCGGGGCGAGCCGCGCCATGGCCTGCTGGATGCGCGCGCCGTCCGCGCCATCGCTTGCCGACCCGCCTTCGCTGTGCAGCTCGTGCTGCTGCGCATCGGCGAGCTCGACCAGCTCGTCGGGCGCGGCGCTGAATTCGTGCCGTTGCCGCAGCCGTGTCTTGCAGCGGTTGATGACGATGGTGTTGAAGTAGGTGGCCAGCGTGGCGCCCATGGCATCGCTCGGCCGGCTGCCCCACAGCCGCAGGAACGATTCCTGCACCGCGTCCTCGGCGTCCTCGCGCCGCGCCAGGATCTGCATCGCCAGGCCGTAGGCCTGGGGCGTCAGCCGACGCACCAGCGTGGCGGCGTGGGTGGCGTCGCCGGCGCAGGCGCCGCGCCACAGCTCCCACTCCGGCGTCGGCGCCTGGGTGCCGAGCGCGGCC
>DAORHX010000143.1:0-8602 GCA_035438245.1 Rubrivivax sp. | reverse complement strand
GGCACCGCGGGCGCTCTCGCCGGCGCGGCGGCAGCGGCCGCGAGCGGCCACCCGGCGGGCCACAGGGTGCACCGCGACGCGATGCTTGGATCAGCGAGACGGCAGTGCGCGGGCACTCGGCCTCTGCGCGCAACGTATGGCAGAATGGGTGGCATGGAGAAGACCACTGTCTATGTGCCGACCGACCTGAAGCAGGCGATGGCCCGCGCTGCGGCGGCCGAAGGCTTGAGCCAGGCCGCGTGGATGCGCAACACGCTGCGCCAGGCCAGTTCACGCGCGGCGCCACCGGCGCCGCGCCTGCCACTGATCGAAAGCGGCAAGCCGCGGCTGGCCGAACAGATCGATCAGGCGCTCGAAGGCTTCGGCAGCCCGTGATCCTTCTGGACACGAGCGGGCTGTTGTCCGCGCTCGACGCGAGTCAACGCTTCCATCGCGCGTGCGTGCAAGCGTTGCGCGCGGCGCAGCCGCCTCTGCTGCTTTCACCTTTCGTGCTGGCCGAACTCGACTATCTGCTGGCCAAGCATGTTGGCTCCACTGCGCAGGAGATGCTGCTGGCGGAGGTCGCACGCGGCGCCTATCAGCTCGAGGTGTTCACGGCCGACGATGTGGCCCGCGCCGGCGAAGTCATCCAGCGCCTGCCGGGGCAGAACATCGGCCTGGCCGACGCGTCGATCGTGGTGCTCGCCGAACGGCACGCCGTGACGGCTGTACTCAGCCTGGACGAGCGTCACTTTCGCGCATTGCGCATCGACCGGCGCAAGCGCTTTCGCATCCTACCCTTCGACGCCTGAACGCCGCAGGCGCCTTCAGCGCCCCGAGCTTGAGGTGTTGCGGCAGGTGCCTGCAACAGCGACTGTCCTGCCGACATACCCGTTGGGGCGCCACCGGCCGCCCGGTGGCCGAGCAGCCGGCCTGCGACGAAAGCGACCGCATCGGCCAGGCGCTCTCCTTCCAGTTCCCGATGCGGCCCCGGATGGACACCAGGCGCTTGTCGGCCGAGCCGATGGCATCGAACAAGGGCAGCGTGCCTTCGCGGTCGAAGAATTCGTCGTCCCACTGCTGCGTGAACCAGACATCGCAGCGCATCTGCCGCGCGAACCCGGCCAGGTGCTCGCTGGCCGCATAGCGGGGTGCTCCCGCCCGGGTTGGACGCGGTCCGCAATGGGGCCCTTCCGCACGCGCCGCCGAGCTTCTACGTCCTGAACGCCAGCCCTCGCAACCACTCACCCAGCACGCCGAACACCTCGGCCTGCTCGGGCTCGTTGAAGATCTCGTGATACAGCGGCCGGAATTCGTGCGCCGCTACCAGCGCCTGCGGTGCCGCCGCAGCGAAGCCGGCGCTGCCGGCCGGTGCCACGCAGCGGTCGCTGCCGGCGTACATCAGCAGCGTCGGCACGCGCCAGTCGCCGGCGCGCGCGGCCACCACGGCGCCACCATCGACGATGAAACGCGCCAGCCGCGGGGTCACGCGGTCGTGCACCAGCGGGTCGGCGACGTAGCGTTGCACGACCTGCGCATCGCGCGAGATCCATGCCGGCTTCAAGCCGTTGCTCAGGCTCGAGCTCGGTGCCAGCCGGCCCACGCTGGCCAGCAGCAGCTTCTGCGGGATGCTCATGCCGGCGTCCAGCGCCGGCGATGACAGCACCAGCGCCTCCACCGGCCGCAGCCACGGCGCGCCCCTTTCGTCGACGCCGCCGGCGACGAAGCGCGCCGCCACCAGCCCGCCCATGCTGTGGCCCAGCAGCACCAGCGGTCCGCCCTGCGCGGCGCGCACCGTGTCGATGACCGCGGCCAGGTCGTGCAGCAGGTCGTCGCTGGCGGCCAGGCCGCCGCGCGGGCCTTCGCTGCGGCCGTGGCCGCGCTGGTCGTAGCCGAAGACCGGCCAACCCCAGGCGTTCAGCTGCGCGGCCACGTGCAGGTAGCGGCCGCTGTGCTCGCCCAGGCCATGCACGATGAGCACGCTGCCCGCTGCGGCATCGGCGGCGGGCCAATGCCGCAGATGCAGTGCCAGCCCGTCGCGGGTGCGCAGGTGTTCGGGCAGCGCAGGCATCGGCGCAGTGTAGTCAGTTGACGGCCGTGTCCTTCCAGCCGCCGCCCAGCACCTTGTACAGCGTCACCAGGTTCTGCTGCTGAGCGGCCTGCACGTTGATCGTCGCCTGCTGCGTGGTGAACAGCGCGCGCTGCGCGTCGAGCACGTCCAGGAAGCTGGAGATGCCGTTGCGAAAGCGCAGCTCGGCCAGGTCGGCACGCTTCTGTTCGGCCGCCGTCTGCGCCTGCTGCGCGCGCAGCTGCTCGGTGTAGGTGGCGCGGCCGGCCAGTGCGTCGGCCACCTCGCGGAAGGCCACCTGGATCGAGCGCTCGTACTCGGCCACCGCGATGTCGCGGCTGGCCTGGCTGCCTTCCAGGTTGGCCTGGTTGGCGCCGGCGTCGAAGATCGGCAGCGTGATGCGCGGCGCGAACTGCCAGGCGCGGTTGTCGAACAGGCCGCTCAGGTCCTCGCTGGCCACGCCGATGCTGGCGGTGAGCGTGATGCGCGGAAAGAAGGCGGCCTTGGCCGCGCCGATGTTGGCATTGGCCGCGCGCAGCTGGTGTTCGGCCTGGCGCACGTCGGGCCGGCGCTCCAGCAGCTCGGACGGCAGCCCGGCCGGCAGCTCGGCCAGCAGGCCCTGCTGCGCCAGCGGCAGCGCTGTCGGCAGGCCTGCCGGCAGCGGCTGGCCGACCAGCAGCACCAGCGCGTTCTCGCTTTGCTGGCGCTGGCGCTGCAGCAGCGCCACCGACGCCTTGGCGCCTTCGACCAGCGTCACCGCTTGCGCCAGGTCGTATTCGGACAGCGCGCCGTTGTCGTACTTCAGCTTCAGCAGCCTGAAGCCTTGCTCGCGCGTGTCCAGCGTCTGCCGCGCCACCGCCAGTTGCGCGTCGTCGGCCAGCAGCGTCAGGTAGGCGTTGGCCACCGCGGCGATCAGGCTGATCTGCGCTGCCTTGCGCGCCTCTTCGGTGGCGAAGTACTGCTGCAGCGCGGCGTCGGTCAGGCTGCGCACGCGGCCGAACAGGTCGAGCTCGTAGCCGGTGACGTTCAGCCCCGCCGTGTAGGCGCCGCCGCCGGCGGCGTTGGGCTGCTCCAGCCCGGTGGCGCCCAGCACCACGGTGGGGAACTGCTCCGCGCGCTGCACCTGGTACTGCGCGCGCACGCGCTCGATGTTCAGCACCGCCACGCGCAGGTCGCGGTTGCTCTGCAGCGCGAGGCCGATCAGCGTCTTCAGCCGCGGGTCGGTGAAGAACTGCTGCCAGTCGAGCTCGGCCGCCGGCTGCGTGGCCGCGCCGCCGGTGGCGGCCGTCTGCAGCGCGTCGGGATAATTCGGCGCCACCGGCGCGGCCGGGCGTTCGTAGGGCGGTGCCATCGAGGCGCAGCCGGCCAGCAGCAGCGCCAGGCTCAGCGCAGCGAAGCGTTTCATGTCGGGTTCTCCTTGGTTGCCGCGGGCGCGGCATCGAATTCGTGCGCATGCAGCTTGCGCTGGCGCTCGCTGCCCTGGAACCAGCGCCGTACCACCACGTAGAACACCGGCACGAACAGCACCGACAGCAGCACCGCGCTGATCATGCCGCTCATCACGCCGGTGCCGATCGAGCGCTGGCTGGCCGAGCCGGCGCCGCTGGCGATGGCCAGCGGCAGCACGCCCAGGATGAAGGCCAGCGAGGTCATGACGATCGGGCGGAAGCGCAGGTGCGCCGCCTGCAGCGCGGCCTGCAGCGCGCTTTTGCCCTGCGCCTGCAGGTCCTTGGCGAACTCGATGATCAGCACCGCGTTCTTCGCCGACAGGCCGATGATGGTGATCAGCCCGATCTTGAAGTAGACGTCGTTGCTGTAGCCGCGCAGCTCGGTGCCCAGCACCACGCCGAGCACGCCCAGCGGCACCACCAGCAGCACCGAGAACGGAATCGACCAGCTCTCGTACAGCGCCGCCAGGCACAGGAACACCGCCAGCAGCGAGAAGCCGAACAGGTACAGCGCCGTGGCCCCGGCCAGCCGTTCCTCGCGCGACTGCCCGGTCCATTCGAAGCCGAAGCCCGCCGGCAGCTGCGCCGCCATCCGTTCCATCTCGGCCATCGCCGTGCCGCTGCTGACGCCGGGTGCGGCGTCGCCGGCGATGCGCATCGTCGGGTAGCCGTTGTAGCGGATCAGCTGCATCGGCCCGGTGACCCAGCGCGTCGTCGCGAAGGCCGACAGCGGCACCAGCTGGCCGCTGCCGTTGACGGCGCGCAGCTGCAGGATGTCGTCGCCCTGCATGCGCCCGGCGGCGTCGGCCTGCACCACCACGCGCTGCAGCCGGCCCTGGCTCTGGAAGTCGTTGACGTAGGACGAGCCGAAGGCGGTGGAGATCACCAGGTTGATGGCATCGAAGCCGACGCCCAGCGCAGCGGCCTTGTCGCGATCGATGTCGATGCGCAGCTGCGGCGCGTCTTCCAGCCCGTCGGGCCGCACCCCGGCCAGCAGCTTGTTCTGCGAGGCCATGCCCAGCAGCTGGTTGCGCGCCGCGACGAGTGCGTCGTGGCCGTTGCCGCCGCGGTCCTGCAGCCTGAAGTTGAAGCCGGTGGCGCTGCCCAGTTCGGGAATCGGCGGTGGGCTCAGCGGGAAGATGAACGCGTCCTTGATGCCCATCAGCGCACCGAAGCTGCGGCTGGCCAGCGCCTGCGCCGTCTGGCCCGGGCCTTCGCGCTCATGCCAGTCCTTCAGCGTGACGAAGGCCAGCGCCGCGTTCTGCCCCTGGCCCGAGAAGCTGAAGCCGAGCACGCTGACCATGCTCTGCACCTCGGGCTGCTTGAGCATGAAGGCCTCGACCTGCTCCATCACCGCCAGCGCGCGGTTGGCGGTGGCGCCCGGCGGCAGCTGCACGTTGACGATGATGTTGCCCTGGTCCTCGTTGGGCATGAAGGAGGTCGGCAGCCGCAGCACCAGCCAGACCACGCCGGCGATGATCGCCAGGTAGACCAGCATCATGCGCAGGCTGCGGCCCAGCAGCTTGCCCAGCAGGCCTTCGTAGCCCTTGGCAGTGGCCGAGAAGCCGCGGTTGAACCAGCCGAAGAAGCCGCGCTTCTCGTGGTGGTGGCCGGCTTCCACCTGCTTGAGCAGCGTGGCGCACAGCGCCGGCGTCAGCGACAGCGCCAGGAAGGCCGAGAAGGCGATGGCCGAGGCCATCACCACCGAGAACTGGCGGTAGATGTTGCCCACCGCGCCGGTGAAGAAGGCCAGCGGGATGAACACCGACACCAGCACCACGGTGACGCCGATGATGGCGCCGGAGATCTGCCCCATCGCCTTGCGCGTGGCCTCGCGCGGCGGCAGCCCCTCCTCGCTCATGATGCGCTCGACGTTCTCGACCACGACGATGGCGTCGTCGACCACGATGCCGACCACCAGCACCATGCCGAACATCGTCAGCACGTTGATCGAATAGCCCAGCGCCAGCAGCACGACGAAGGCGCCGAGCAGCGCCACCGGCACGACGATGGTCGGAATGATGGTGTAGCGCCAGTTCTGCAGGAACAGGAACATCACCAGGAACACCAGCGCCACCGCCTCGAGCAGCGTCTCCACCACCTTGCCGATCGAGATCTGCACGAAGCGCGAGGTGTCGTAGGGGATGGCGTAGCTGACGCCCGGCGGGAAGTACTGCTGCAGCTCGGCCATGCGCGCGCGCACCGCCTTGGCGGTGGCCAGCGCGTTGCCGGTGGGCGACAGCTGCACGCCGATGCCGGTGGACGGCTTGCCGTTCAGCCGCGCCGAGGTGGCGTAGGTCTGTGCGCCGAGCTCGATGCGCGCCACGTCGCGCAGGCGCACGCTGGAGCCGTCGGCATTGGCGCGCAGCACGATGTTGCCGAACTGCTCGACGTTGGACAGCTGGCCGTCGACGACGATGGTGGCGAAGATGGTCTGCTCGGCCAGGTTCGGCAGGTCGCCCAGCGTGCCCGACGACACCTGTGCGTTCTGCGCGCGGATGGCGCTGCTGACGTCGGCCACCGACATGCCGTAGCCGACCAGCTTGGCCGGGTCGATCCAGATGCGCATCGCACGCTCGGTGCCGAACAGCTGCGCCTGGCCGACGCCGGCGATGCGCTGGATCTCGGGCAGCACGTTGCGCGACGCATAGTCGCCCAGCGCCACCGGGTCGTAGGCCGGGTCGGTGGAGGTGAGGATGGTGAACAGCAGGAAGTTGTTGCGCGACTTGTCGACGCGCACGCCCTGCTGCGTCACCGCCGCCGGCAGCCGCGGCGTGGCCCGGCTCAGCCGGTTCTGCACGTCCACCTGCGCCAGGTCGGGGTTGGTGTTGGCCGAGAAGGTCAGCGTCAGCGAGCCGCTGCCGTTGGCCTGCGACACCGACTCCATGTAGGCCAGGCCGGGCGAGCCGTTCATCTCCTGCTCGATGACGCTCAGAACGTTGTCCTCCAGCGTCTTGGCCGACGCGCCCGGGTAGGTGACGTTGACGATGATGGCCGGCGGCGCCACCGTCGGGTACTGCGACACCGGCAGCTGCGTGATGGACACGGCGCCGCCGACGATGATGAACAGCGCGATGACCCACGCGAAGATGGGCCGGTCGATGAAGAACTGGGCCATGGTGCGCGGCCCTTCAGCGGCTGGCGGCCGAGGCCGGGGCGCTGGCCGCCGCGGCGGCTGCGTTTGCTTGCCACGGCACCGGCTTGACCGGCGCGCCCGGCTGCATCATCTTCTGGAAGCCCTCGACGATGACTTGCTCGCCGGCCTTCAGGCCGTCGGTGACGATCCAGTTCGAGCCCGAGGCGCCGCTGATTCTCACCGTGCGCGTCACCGGCTTGTTGCCTTCGCCGATGACCAGCACGGTGTCGCCCTGCGGGCCGCGTGTGGCCGCCTGCTGCGGCACGAGCACGGCGCCGGCGATCTGCCCCTGCACCAGGCGCGTGCGCACGTACATGCCGGGCAGCAGCACGCTGCGCGGGTTGGCGACCTCGGTGCGCAGCGTCACCTGGGCCGTGGTCGGGTCCACCGACAGATCGGAGAACAGCAGCCGGCCGCGCTGCGGCAGCTCGCTGCCGTCGTCGAGCACGACGCGCACCGCCGACAGGTCGGCCGCCGCGGCGTCGGCCTGCTTGCGCAGCCGCGCCACCTCGGCCACGGCCTGCGTGGCGTTGATGTAGACCGGGTCGATCTGCTGGATCAGCGCCATCTGCGTAGCCTCGGCGGCCGAGACCAGCGCGCCTTCGGTGACCAGCGCGCGGCCGATGCGCCCGGAGATCGGCGCGGTGACGCTGGCATAACCCAGGTTCAGCTGCGCGGTGCGCAGCGCCGCCTGGCTCGACGCCACGTCGGCTTCGGCCGCCGCCTGCGCCGCCTGCGCGTCGATGTAGTCCTGCGCGCTGATCGCCCGCGCATCGGCCAGCGGCTTGTAGCGCGTGGCCTGCTCCTTGGCCTGCGTCAGGTTGGCCTGCGCCTTGGCCAGGGTCGCCTTGGCACTGTCCACCGCCGCCTGGTACGGCGCCGGGTCGATCTGGAACAGCAACTGGCCGGCCTTGACCTCGCTGCCCTCGCGGAACAGGCGCTTTTGCACGATGCCGTTGACGCGCGCGCGCACCTGCGCCGTGCGCGAAGCCTCGACGCGGCCGGGCAGTTCGATGAGCAGCGGCGCGTTCTGCGGCGTCACCGTGATCACCGCCACTTCGGCCGGCGGCGGCCCGCCGCCACCGGCGCCGGGCGCGGCCGCCTTCTTTTCAGCACCACCGCCGCAGGCGGCCAGTGACAGCGCCAGCATTGCGGCGGCAAGACGTCGGGGCGCCACGGCGCCATGAGGACATGAGCTCACTTGTTATTCCTTGCAGAAGGCTCGGACGCACTGTGCAGCGCGCCAAGACTGTAGTATAAACATACATTCACAAACGTATGTGAGTTTTCTTCTCTACGAGAAACACGCCGATGGTCCGCCGCACCAAGGAAGAAGCCCAACAGACCCGCCACGCGCTGCTCGACGCGGCCGAGCGGGTGTTCGAGCGGCGCGGCGTGGCGGGCACATCATTGCAGGAAGTGGCCGAGGCTGCCGGCGTGACCCGCGGCGCCGTCTACTGGCACTTCCGCGACAAGGCCGACCTGTTCAACGCGATGATGGAGCGCGCGGTGCTGCCTTTCGAGCCGCACTGGCTGGAGCCGGCCGCCGACGATGCGGCCGACCCGCTGCGCCGCCTGCAGGAGCTGATGTTCGACATCCTGACCCAGATCAGCCAGGACGAGCGGCTGCAGCGCGTCATGGACATCTCCACCCACAAGGTCGAATACGTGGGCGAACACGACGCCATCCGCGAGCGCCACCTGCGCGTCAGTGCGCAGGCGCAGCAGCGCATCGAGCAGCTGCTGCGCCAGGCGACCGCCGCCAGCCAGTTGAGCCGCGGCGTGTCGCCCAAGGTCGCTGCATGCGCGCTGCATGCGCTGCTCGACGGGCTGATCAACAACTGGACGCTCGACCGCGAGGCCTTCGACCTGAAGCGCACCGGGCGCAGCGCCGTGCGGCTGATGCTGGCCGGGCTGACCGGGGTGCGCGCCGCCGAAGAGGCGCCCGAGCCGGCCGCAGCCGCTGCCACG
>DAORHX010000142.1:0-8614 GCA_035438245.1 Rubrivivax sp. | reverse complement strand
AGCGCCGGACGTCGTGCTGGGAGGGTGCGAACATCGGACAATTCTCGCTCGCCCCCGACCGAACCAGCCCCGCGCGCCGCCCGCGCGCCGCGTCACGCTTGATTGCCGCCATCACCGACCCCTGGTTCTACGCCGCGGCGATTCCCGCGGTGCTGCTGATGGGGCTTTCCAAGAGCGGCTTCGCGAGCGGCTTCGGCGCGCTCGCGACGCCCATCATGGCGCTTGCCGTGCCGGTGCCGCAGGCGGCGGCGATCATGCTGCCGCTGCTGCTGGTGATGGACGCCACCGGCTTGCAGCAGCTGTGGCGCGAGCGCGATCCGGTGCTGCTGCGCCAGCTGCTGCCCGCCGGGCTGCTGGGCGTCGGCGTCGGCACGCTGCTGTTCGGCGTGTTGTCCACGCGCGCGGTGGCCGCGGTCGTCGGCGGGCTGACGCTGCTGTTCCTGGCGCAGCGGCTGCTGTTCCCGCCGACATCGCAGACGCCGCCGCTGCCGCGCTGGGCGGCCTTCGGCCTGGCGACCACGTCGGGCTTCACCAGCTTCGTCGTGCATGCCGGCAGCCCGCCGCTGAACGTCTATCTGTTGCCGCTGCGGCTCGCGCCGATCACCTTCGCGGGCACGAGCGCGGTGTTCTTCGCCGTCATCAACCTGGCGAAGTGGCTGCCGTATGCGTGGCTCGGGCTGATCGACCGCGCCAACCTCGGCACCTCGCTGCTGCTGCTGCCGCTGGCGCCGCTGGGTGTGTGGCTGGGCGTGTGGCTGGCGCGGCGCATCCGGCCGCGCTGGTTCTACGCCGTGGCGTATGCCGGCATGTTCCTGACCGGCGTCAAGCTGCTGTCGGACGGCTTGCGCTGAAGCCGCGGCGCCATAGGAAAAGCCCGCGGCCAGTGCTGGCGGCGGGCCTCCTTCGGACATCGCGCCTGCTTGGCAGGCGCGACGACGACTTCTTGGCGCCGGGTGACGGGTTCCCAGGGCTTGCGGCCCGATCCGCCCAATCATGCGGCCGGTTCTGCGCCTCGATGCCCGCCAGTCTAGCCGCGCGGCGATGACGGCTTCGTGACGAATGACGGGTCTTTGCGCGTCAGTTCAATCGAGCTTGACGCCCAGGCTCACCGCCGCCTTGATCCACGCCGGCACCTGTCGGTCCCAGTCGGCGCGCGTGCCCTCGAGGTTCTTCGGCTGGTTGGGGATGCCGAAGTTCTCGCGCAGCTTGGCCGCCTGCGGCGTGGCCGCGCCCTTGACCACCACCTCCGACAGCGTGCGCAGGACCGCCTCCGGCGTGCCGGCCGGCGCCATCATGGCCAGGCCGCCTTCGAGCGCCACCAGCGGGTCGTCGATGCCTTGCTCCAGCAGCGTACGCAGGTCAGGCAGCCTGGGCGTGCGGTAGTTGCCGGTCACGCCGATCGGCTTGACGCCGCGCGTCGACACGGTGTTGTAGGCCTGCACGCTGCCCACCGCGATCTGGATCTGGCCGCTGGCCAGGTCGACCCACATCGGCGACTCGCCGCGGTACTGCACCACCTGCAGCTTGGTGCCGTGGCTGCGGTTGAACAGGTCGGCCAGCATGTGCGGGTACGAGCCCGGTGCGTACGAGCCCATCGACGCGTCCCGGCCCTTGGCCCAGGCGAGGAACTCCTTCACGTCGCGCGCCGGCACGGCTGCGGAGACGGCGACCACCAGCGGCCCCGACGGGAACACCGCGATCGGCACCAGGTCCTTGTCCAGGTTGTAGGGCAGCTTGGTGTAGAGCACGCGGTTCTGCATCACCGTGCCGGTGGTAGTGACGAGCAGCGTGTAGCCGTCGGGCGGCGCCTTGGCCACCGCGTCGATGCCGATCACGGCGCCGCCCCCGGTCTTGTTCTCGACCACCACCGAGGCACCCAGGAACTGCGTCAGGTGCTCCGCATACAGCCGCGCATAGGCGTCGGTCAGGCCGCCGGGCGGGAAGGGCACGATGATGCGGATCTGCCGCGACGGGAACTTCGCGGCCTGGGCGCGCAGCCCCGGCACGACGGCGGCGCCGGCGAGGGCGGCCGCGGTGGCGACCAGCTGGCGGCGGGTGGGGTGGGTGCGCTTGGGCATCGGGGCGGTCTCCTTGGGTGGTTCGCAGGCGTGGCGCAGCATAGAGCCCGGCCCGTGCCGGGCGTCTACGGTCGAACCCGGCCCCGGCGGCCGGGCCGGCCGCTACAGTCGACGGCGTGGCAACCCGGGGCAAAGGCAAGGGGTGATGGACATCGAAGCGCTGTTCGCGCTGGGCGCGCGCATCGGCGACCGGCTGGTGGCACGCGGCGAGACCCTCGCCGTTGCCGAGTCCTCCGCCGGCGGCCTGATCTCGGCGGCGCTGCTCGCCCGCGCCGGCGCGTCGGCCTACTACTTCGGCGGCGCGGTGCTCTACACGCGGCGTTCGCGCCGGCTGCTGACCACGCTCACCTCGGATGACACCGTCGGCATGCGCTCGTCGAGCCTGCCTTATGCACAGTTGCTGGCGCGCCACCAGCGCACGCGCTTTCGTGCCAGCTGGGGCCTGGCCGAGACCGGCGCTGCCGGGCCTGCGGGCAACACCTACGGCGACCCTGCCGGCCACAGCTGCCTGGCGGTGGACGGGCCGGTGGCGCTGCAGCGCATGCTGCGCACCGGCCACGGCGAGCGCCAGCTCAACATGCTGGCCTTCGCGCTGGCGGCGCTGGAACTGCTGCAACAGGCGCTCGACCGCGCCGGGGGCTGAACGGGCCGGCTCAGCTGCGGGTCGACTCCGGCGTGTCGCCTGCGGGCGGCTGCCAGTCGCCGACCCCCTGGCGTTGCGTGCGCTCCTGCGCCCACTGCGCCTCCAGTTGCCGGCGCCCTTCCTTGGCCAGCGCGATCAGCCGCTTCTCGTCGCCCGAATGCGGTGCCATGCGCTGCATCAGCTCGATGCTGTGGCGGCGAAAGCGCAGCGCCTGGGTGCGCGCCGCGTGCGGCTCCCAGCCCATCAGCTCGAGCACGCTGCGCCCGCTCATCAGCGCCGCGTCCAGCGTCTCGCGTTCGATGAGCGTCACGCCCAGCGCCGCCAGCCGGTAGTAGTGGCCGACGTTGCGCGCGCGCGCAACGAGGCTCAAGCCGGGGAAGTGCTCGCGCACCAGCTTGGCGACCTCGATGCTCTGCTCGACGTCGTCGATGGCCAGCACGAACACGCGCGCGCGGCCCGCGCCGGCCACGCGCAGCAGGTCCAGCCGGGTCGCATCGCCATAGAAGGCCTGCCAGCCGAAGCGGCGCACGGTCTCGATCTGCTCGACGTCGTGGTCCAGCACCGTCGCCTGCAGGCCGTTGGCCGACAGCAGCCGGCCGATGATCTGGCCATAGCGGCCGAAGCCGGCAATGATCACCGGCGCGTGCTGTGCCTCGGCGATCTCGTCCAGCCGGCGCGGCGTCGCCGCCGCGTAGCGCGCCGCCAGCCGGTCCGCCGCGACCAGCAGCAGCGGCGCCACCAGCATCGACAGCGTCACCGCCGCGGTCAGCAGCGACGCGGTCGGCGCGTCGATCACGCCGGCACCGCTGGCGGCCTGGAAGATGACGAAGCCCATCTCGCCGCCCTGCGCCAGCAGCACGACGAACAGCGGCCGCTCGCCGGCGGTGATGCCGGTGGCGCGCGTGATGCCCCACAGCACCAGCGCCTTCACGCCCAGCAGGCCGAGCACGATGGCGGCGACGAGCCCCGGCTGGCGCGCGATCACCGCGAAGTCGATGCTCATGCCCACGGCGATGAAGAACAGCCCGAGCAGCAGGCCCTTGAAGGGTTCGATGTCGGTCTCGAGCTCGCGTCGGTATTCGCTCTCGGCCAGCAGCACGCCGGCCAGGAAGGCGCCCAGCGCCATCGACAGGCCCACCGCGTGCATCAGCGCCGCGGTGGCCACCACCAGCAGCAGCGACGCGGCGGTGAAGATCTCCGGCGAGTCGCTGCGCGCGATCCAGCGCAAGGCCGGGCGCAGCAGCAGCCGCCCGCCGAGCACGATGGCGGCGACCACGCCCGCGGCCCTGGCCGCGACCAGCCAGCCGCTGTCTGCGGCCTGCGCGCCGCCGATTGCCAGCAGCGGAATCAGCGCCAGGATCGGAATCGCCGCCACGTCCTGCAGCAGCAGCACGCCGAGCATGCGCTGGCCGGTGGGGGTCGGCAGCAGGTTGCGCTCGGCCGCGACATTCAGCCCGGTGGCGGTGGACGAATCGGCCAGGCCCAGCGAGGCCACCAGCGCGATGCGCCAGTCGACGCCGCAGGCCACGGCGATGCCGGCCAGCAGCGCCGCCGAGCCGAACAGCTGCACGCTGCCCCAGCCGAAGATCGGTCGGCGCATCGCCCACAGCCGGCGCGGCTCCAGCTCCAGGCCGACCAGGAACATCATCAGCACGACGCCGAATTCGGCGATGTGCAGGATCGTCAGCGGGTCGGTCACCAGGCGCAGGCCCCACGGGCCGATGGCCGCGCCCGCGGCCAGGTAGCCGATGATCGAGCCCAGCCCCAGCAGCCGCGACAGCGGCACCGCGACCACCGCCGCGCCCAGGTAGACCAGCGTGGTCTGCAGCCAGGTGGTGCCGTGCTCCATCGTCAGGCTGCTTCCGGTGCGGGGCGGGCGTCGCCGGGCACGATGCAGGGCGCGCAGGCTTCCAGCTCGTCCAGCTCCGGCCACTGCGGGTAGCTCGCCAGGCGCTGCGCGTAGACGGCGGCGTGCTCGGCCAGCTCGGCGGCGCCGATGCGGTGCGCGCCGTGCAGCAGCAGCGGCGGCAGGAAGCGCATGCCGGCCAGCGCTGCGCTCTGCTCGTAGGGCGGCAGGAAGGCGTCGAAGAAATAGCGGTTGTAGCCGTCCGGGCGGTACGACGCCGACGGCCCCCCGGTCGAGGCCACCAGCCACAGATCCTTGCCCTGCAGTGCCCGGCCGCCCGGTCCGTAGGCCCAGCCGAAGGCGAAGACCTCGTCCAGCCACAGCTTCATCAGCGGCGGCATGCCGTACCAGTGCACCGGGTGCTGCCACACCACCAGCCGGGCGTCGGCCAATGCGGTCTGCTCGGCCGCGGTGTCGATCAGGTAGTCGGGGTACAGCGCGTACAGGTCGCGCACCACGATGCGCGCCGGCGCGGCCTGCGCCGCCGCGTGCATCAGCGTGCGGTTGACGCGCGAATGCTGCTGCTGCGGGTGGGCGACGAGGACGACGATCTCGGGCATCTCGGGGCGCATGGGTTTGCCCGGGGCAACGCGTCGCGGGGCGCCGCTACCATAACCCGAAGAAGAACCCTGCGGAGTCGTGCATGCCTGTGATCGTGGTCGCCAACCCCAAGGGCGGGGTCGGCAAGAGCACGCTGGCCACCCAGGTGGCCGGCGCGCTGGCCAAGGCAGGGCATGCGGTGATGCTCGGCGACGCGGACCGCCAGCAATCGTCGCGCCAGTGGCTGGCGCTGCGTCCCGGCCACCTGCCGCTGATCCGCGGCTGGGAAGAAGTCGACCACCACGACATCGTGCGTCCGCCCAAGGGCACGACCCACGTCGTGCTGGACACGCCCGCCGGGCTGCATGGCAAGCGGCTGGATGCCGTGCTGCGCATCGCGCACAAGCTGCTGATCCCGCTGCAGCCGAGCCTGTTCGACATCCAGGCCACGCACGCCTTCCTCGGCACGCTGCGCACGCATCCGCGCGCCGCGGACATCCGGCTCGGCCTGGTGGCGATGCGCGTGCGCGAACACACGATCTCGAACGACCAGCTGCACCAGTACCTGGCGACGCTGAACGTGCCGGTGGTCGCCTGGCTGCGCGACACGCAGAATTACGTGCAGCTCGCGGCGCGCGGGCTGACGTTGTGGGACGTGGCGCCGAGCCGCGTCGAACGCGATCTCGAACAATGGTCGCCTCTGATGGAGTGGATCGAACGATGAAGACCTTTGCCAAGCTGCAGGACCTGCAGGCGCAGATCGGCCAGGAGATCGGCCTGAGCGACTGGATCACCGTCGACCAGAAGCGCATCGACCAGTTCGCCGAGGCCACCGGCGACCACCAGTGGATCCACGTCGATCCGGTCAAGGCCGCCAAGGGGCCGTTCGGCAAGACGGTCGCGCACGGCTTCCTGACGCTGAGCCTGCTGCCCGAGATGTTCGCCGGCGCCTTCGACATCGGCGACGTGCGCATGGGCGTCAACTACGGGCTGAACAAGGTGCGCTTCACCGCGCCGGTGCCCAGCGGCGGGCGCGTGCGCGGCCGCTTCGTGCTGCGCGAGTACCTGCCGATCGACGGCGGCGCCCAGCTGACGGTCGAGGCGACGATCGAGCTCGAAGGCTCGAGCAAGCCGGCCTGCATCGCCGATTCGATCTCGCGCCGCTACACCTGAGGCGCTGCACTACCATCGCGGGCATACGACGCTACGGGAGAGGGCGCGATGAAGGTGCTGCTGGTCGACGACCATCCGTTGATCCTGTCGGCGCTGCAGGCGGTGATCCAGGGGCTGGGCGACGACGTCTCGGTGCTCGGCGCGGCCAGCGCCGCCGAGGCGCGCGCCGCGCTGCAGCGTGACGCCGACTTCGACCTGGTGCTGCTCGACCTGGCGCTCGGCGACGCCGACGGTTTCGAGGTGCTGACCGAGCTGCGCGCCGCCTATCCGTCGCTGCCGGTGGTGGTGGTGTCGGCGTCGGACCGCACCAGCGACGTGATCCGTGCCATCGACCTCGGTGCGATGGGCTTCGTGCCGAAGCGTTCGTCCAACGACCAGCTGTTCGAGGCGCTGCGCATGGTGATGTCCGGCGGCCTGTACGTGCCGCCGATGATGCTCGGCCTCGGCGCGCCGTCGGCCGAGGTCGACACCGTGCCCGACGTCATGCGCCCGGTGGGCGCGGCCAGCAGCCGAGGCGACTACCAGAAGCCGCCGCTGTCGCTGGAAGCGGTGGGGCTGACGCCGCGGCAGAGCGACGTGCTCGCGCTGCTGCTGCAGGGCAAGCCGAACAAGCTGATCGCGCGCGAGTTGAACGTCTCGGTGGAGACGGTGAAGGACCATGTCGCGGCGGTGCTGCGCGCGCTGAACGTCAGCTCGCGCACGCAGGCGGTGCTGGCGGTCAGCCAGATGCAGCAGCGTGCGGGCTTCGGCGCACGCCAGGCCGCGTCCGACAGCCGATGAGCGCCCTGGCGACGGCGACACCGCCCGCGGGGGCCGTGGCGCTGCCGCCGCAGGCGCAGACCGACGCCCCGCCGCCGGCCGGCCGGCGCTTCGACCATGTGCGCGCGCTGTTCGTGCAGACGCCGGCTTCGCTGGTCGGCTACCTGATCGGCTGGGGCCTGATGGTGGCGATGTACTGGCCGCTAGCGCCGCGCGGCCCGATGCTCGCCTGGAGCGGCGTGCTCGCGGCCCTGCTGATGGTGCGGCTGGCGCACTATCTGCGTTTCCGCCGCAACCCCGATGCCGACGACGCCACGCTGCACCAGTGGCGGCGCAGCTGGAAGGCGCTGGTGCTGCTACAGGCCTCGTGCTGGGCGGTGGCGGTGTGGCTGTTCTGGGGCCTGGGCACGCCCTACCACCGCGTCGCGCTGATGCTGGTCATCTTCAGCCTCGGCCTGGCCTCGGTGCAGCTGCTGGCCACGCAGCAGAAGCTGTACATCGCCTTCGTCTGCCTGCTGATGCTGCCGGCCATCGTGCGCATCGCCACCGACACCACGCAGCCGTGGCACTGGCAGCTGGCCGGCATCCTGGTGCTGCAGTTCATCGCGCTGCTGGTGATGGGCCGCGTGCAGCGCAGCGCGCTCGACCAGGTGATCCGGCTGAAGGCGCACAGCGAGAAGCTGGCCGCGCAGCTGCAGGCCGAGATGGGCATCTCCGAACAGGCGCGCCGCGCCGCCGAGGCCGCCAGCCGCGCCAAGACGCAGTTCTTCGCCGCCGCCAGTCACGACCTGCGCCAGCCCCTGCACGCGATGGGGCTGTTCGCCGAGGCACTGCGCCAGCGCGCGCACGACCCCGAGGTCGCCGCGCTGGTCAACAGCATCAACGAATCGGTCGATGCGCTCGAAGGGCTGTTCGGCGAGCTGCTCGACATCACGCGCATCGACACCGGCGGCGTCGACGTCAACCCGGCCCCGGTGGCGATGCGCGAGCTGTTCGCGCGGCTGCGCCTGCACTTCGAGCCGACGGCCTTCGAGAAGGGGCTGGCCTTGGGCTTCCGTGGCGAGCGCCACGTGGCCTTCGCCGACCCGGTGCTGCTGGAGCGCGTGCTGCGCAACCTGGTCAGCAATGCGATCCGCTACACCGACGACGGCGGCGTACTCGTCAGCTGCCGGGCGCGCGGCGACAAGCTGCTGCTTCAGGTGTGGGACAGCGGCATCGGCATCTCCGAGGCCAGCCTGCCGCGCATCTTCGACGAGTTCTACCAGGTCAACAGCCAGCGCCCGCTGCAGGCGCATCAGCGCAAGGGGCTCGGGCTGGGCCTGGCCATCGTCGCGCGGCTGGCGGCGCTGATGCAGGCGCCGATCGGCGTGCGCTCGCGCGTCGGCCACGGCACGGTGTTCGGCTTCGAGGTGCCGCCGGGCAAGGCGCAACGCGCGCTGGAACCGGCGGCGGCGCGGCCGCAGGCGCCGCTGGGGCTGACGCTGCAGGGCCGGCTGATCCTGGTGGTCGAGGACG